>CAMYJM010000509.1 GCA_947258635.1 uncultured Acidimicrobiaceae bacterium | reverse complement strand
ATTTCCCACCTTGATGTCGATCGTGCCCGTACCGGTCGCGTCGACGTCATAGTCCCCATCCGGAACCTGGGCCGTCACGTCGCCCGACCCGGAGGTCAGGCTCAGGCTGGAGAAGACCTCGGTCAACGTCACGTCGAGGTCGCCCTCTCCGGTGTGGAAGGACGCTTCGGTGGCGACGAGGCGGGCGCCGAGGAGATCGCCTCGCTCCAGGTCGACGGCGATCGAGCCGCTGATTCCGTTGAGCGCCACGTTGCGGGCGATCCCGGCGATTGTCACGTTCGAGTTCATGTCGGCGATCGCGATCCCGCCGCCGGCTGAGTCGATCGTGACGTCGGCGGTGCCGGCCACCTCGATTGTGAGGTTGACCTCACAATCGGTGCGGTCCCGGCAACCGTCGTCGATGACGAGCTCCGTACCGACGGCGGTGGCGCTCCACGCGGCCGGTTCACCCGACGCCGAGATCTCGGCGGTGACGGTCACGTCCCCGGTGCCGCTGGTCACCGTGATTGCGGTGGGCGTCTCGGGGAACGACTGCTCCGCCGTGTCCGATGTCGAACAAGCTCCCGTCAGGGCCGCCAGGAACACGGTCAGGGGAATCAGTCGGCGAGGTGTCACTTTGCTGCTCCGTACAGATCGGGGTGGCCGGTGCGTTCCAAGCCTAGGCGAACGTGGGTGAATCCCCATCTTCGCTCTATGCTCTTGGCGCATCGCCACGACAGCTTTGGATTCTCATTTGACCAGGAGTGTTACCAACGGTGGGTGAAGCCCTGAACCGCCTCTTGCAGGCCGTACGCCTCGACCGTGAGGCGTTCGTGTGGATGGATTTCAACGATCGAGCCACCGCCGACGGCTTGATATTCGTCGTGGCTACCCGATTCCTCATCTTGCTCGGAGGAGGTTGGACGATCCTGGGGCTCACCACCAGTGTCACCGGCGTGAGTCTCCTCATTCAGTCAATCCTCAACGCGCTCATATTCTGGCTCGCTTACTCCGCGATCACCTACGCCATAACGAAGTTCCTGCTCGACGGGTCTGGGCAGTTCGCCGTGTTCCTGCGGATGTCCGGCTTTGCCTACCCGACGCTGCTCCTGACCATCTTCACCGCCCGCCTCGGGCTGGCCCCTATCGCCGCTCTCGTCCTCGGCAGCGCTTGGTTCATTGCCGTCGTCACCCGCGGCGTCACGTACGAAGGCGACCTGCCGGTGCAACGGGCCGTTCTCGCCGCGGCCGGTGGCCTCATAGGCTGGATCATCATCTCGTCGATCTTCAGCCGCGGCCTAATCTGACGTCTGTGGCCAACTACCGCCTCGACCTGGCGTACGTCGGTACCGATTTCCACGGTTACGCCACTCAGCCCAAGGTGCGCACAGTCCAGGATGATCTCGAAGCGGCGCTACAGCGGGTGATCGGACCGGTCGAGACCGTGGTGGCGGGCCGCACCGACAAAGGGGTGCATGCCGCGGCCCAGGTCGTCAGTTTCCGCACCGACTACGAGATCGATTGCCCGCGCCTGGCGCGGTCTTTGAACACCCAGCTCAGGCCGTCCGTCGCCGTCCTGGCGCTGGCTGCGGTGCCCGACGACTTCCATGCCCGATTCTCGGCGACGGGTCGGGCCTATCGCTACCGGGTCCTCAATCGGGAGGCGCCCGACCCGTTTCTGGCGGCGACGACCTACCACTATCGGACACCGCTCGCGCTAGGGGCGATGCAGGAGGCTGGGCAGATGCTGCTCGGCGTCCACGACTTTGCGTCGTTCTGCCGGGCCGCTCGCGGCCGGCGCACCGAGCGCGACCTTCGAGTCGTTGAGTGGGAGGAGCATCCGAACGGCGTCAAGGAGTTGTACATCGCTGCCAGCTCGTTCTGTCACCAGATGGTGCGCTCGATTGTTGCGGTCTCGCTCGATATCGGCTGCGGCAAGCTGGCCCCGGGCGCCATGGCCGAAGTCCTCGAGGCTCGCGATCGCGCCGCGGGCCGCGGGGCCGCTCCGGCCCACGGGCTCACGCTGGCCGGGGTGGAGTATTGAAGAGGCCGTATCACGTACGACGTATCACGTATTCTGGGAGTCGGCGCTCCTGGAGACACAACCTCACGTATCACGTGCGACGTATCGCGTATCACGTATTCTGGGAGTCGGCGCACCCGGAGACACAACCTCACTGGGGAATCGAGGCGCACCGTGAGTTGTCGAGTCGGTCCGACGAATTCA
>CAMYJM010000508.1 GCA_947258635.1 uncultured Acidimicrobiaceae bacterium | reverse complement strand
CGACCGAAATGCCCTGGTCTCCTAATCCCTCTCACCTTTCACCGCGAATGTGGCCGAAACTGGCCCGCCACTTTCCTAAGCCCTAGTTGTGACATCTTTCACAACCTGGGCACATGTTCGCAGCGGGACATGCTCCAGCCATAGGGCCAAAAGTCCCAAAAAGAACACGCTGAGTGGCACTATCCCTAGCGAGAGGTCGAAGTGGGGTGCTTTGGTGGCGCTCACGGCGACTTTCCGTCACCGTGACGCACCTCGGGGTTCAGGAGAAGGCGTCGACAATCGGCGCCAGGCGCCACACGTCGGACGCGGCCGGAACTCCCACTAGCGAAACGATGGCCGTCTCCACGCCCGCCTCGCCAAGGGTGTGGAAGCGGCCGATATGGTCGTCAATGGCGCCGGCGTTGACCGTGGCCCCGAACACAGCGGCAGAGACGTTGTTCGGCTTGATGGCGGCGACTCGCGCTTCGAGGTCCGACTGATCCGTGGCCATCAGCGCCGGCGCCAAGTGGGTGATGGCGATGTCTGCCGGGTCGCGCCCCACGGCAGCACAATGCTCATGGAGCACGGCGATCTTGTGCCGTACCGCATCCGCGTCGCCGAAGAAGTTGGCGGCGTCGGCGTACTGGGCAACCAGCCGCAATGTCCGTTTCTCCCCGCCGCCGCCCACGAGGATCGGGATGTGGTCCTGGAGCGGACGCGGGTAGCACATCGCCTCGGGGACCGAGAAGGTCTTGCCCTCGAACGACGGCGCGCCGGGGCCCCAGAGCAGGGGCAGCATCTGCAACATGTCCTCGAGCCGGTCGAGCCGCTCCTTCGTCGTCGGCACCCCGTAGCCGTAGCCGACCGTCTCGCGTTCGAACCAGCCGGCGCCGAGGCCGGCAATGGCGCGGCCGCCGCTGAGGACGTCGAGCGTGGCGATCATCTTGCCGAGGAGGGCGGGATTGCGGTAGCCAACCCCGGTCACCAGCGTCCCCAGCTTGATCCGGCGGGTTGCCGCCGCCAGGTATGCCAGCGTCGTGTAGGCCTCGGGCATGTCCCACCACTCGGGCCCGACTTGGGGGATCTGCATGAAGTGATCCATCACCCAGAGCGAGGAGAAGCCCACCTCTTCGGCGGCCTGGGCGATCTCGACGAGGTGCTCTGCGGTGGTCTGCGGGCTGCCGGGGAAGTTGAAGGAGGCCAGCTGGAGCCCGAAATCGAGGCGCAGCGGGCTCGCCCGTTGGCGGTCCCGAGCTTCGGCGGCGCCGGCCATTGCCCGGTTGACGACTCGCACCTCGTCGCTGGCCTCGATCACGGCGGCGTAACCTTCGGTCGTGAGTTCGCCGGACGTCTCGGCGAACTTGTCGATCTGGGCGGTGAGGGCCTTCGCCGGCACCGGCCGGGAGCGCTGTTTGTTGCGGGCTCGACAGACCTTCGGCTCCGTACTGAAGGTGACGGCGTATGTTGGCAGTCCGGCAGCGTTCGCCAGGGTGATCCACGTGGCGCGGTCTGCGGCGTTCATCCCGAGAGTGTCGATGACAGTGGTCAGTTTGCGGCCGATCCGGCGCCGCACGATGTCGTTGAGGACGGCGAAGGCGTCGGGACTGGCGCGCTGGTCATACTCGTCGAGTCCGACAGCGGCCCGGAGCCGATCCGAGGACACGATCTCGCTCGCTGCGAAATGGCGCCGCGCCCAGGTGGACTTCCCCGACCCGGACGGCCCGACGAGGACGATGACGCTGGGGACCACGATGCGCACGAACGACAGACTACGTTGCAGCGCGGAGATAGAAGCCACTTGCGATGCCCCGACAAAGCGGGCGGCCCTAGCTCCGATGGGCAGGCGACAGCCGTCGAGCCCGTCCGTATTCCTAGACGTCTTGCTCGGCAAATGTCTCGAGCAGGACGTCGAGGTCGAACTCGCCGTCGCCGAACATGCCGTCGAGCAACTCCCTCAGGTTGAGGTCTTCGAGGCCCTCGCGACCATCGAGATGCGTCTCGAAGTCGGAGAGCAACTGCTCCAGGTCCAGATCGAGATCATCCAGCTTGAAGAAGCCGGCGAGGCCACACAGCTCGCTGCCGTCGAGATCCTCGAACCAGGCCTTGAAGTCGAGAGCCTCGAGATCCTCGAGGCTCTCGATGTCTCCAAGCTCGGAGAAGTCGGCCGGGTCGCACGCTTCGAGGTCGAGCTTGAAGCCTTCGAGATCGAAGTCGTCGAAGTGGGACCGCCAT
>CAMYJM010000507.1 GCA_947258635.1 uncultured Acidimicrobiaceae bacterium | reverse complement strand
AGGAGGTGGGCGTCTCGGATCCGGACGAATACTTCGGCCTGGGCATCTCCTGGTTCGACGACGACGGCGACGGCTGGCTCGACCTGTTCGTATCCAACGACGCCGGGCCCAACTTCTTCTACCGCAACCAGAAGGACGGTACCTTCATCGAGGACGGCTTTCCGATGGGGGTCGCGGTGAGCGAGGACGGCGGCGAGCAGGGCTGCATGGGTGTCGCCGTGGGCGACTACCTGAACCGGGGCCGATTCGACCTCTTCGTCACCAACTTCGCGGAGGAGAACAACGCCTTCTACAACAACGAGCAGGGCTTCTTCGTCGACGCCTCGTTCCGCACCGCCAGCGCGGCGTCGAGCCTGCCCTACGTCGGCTGGGGGACGACCTTCCTCGACCACGACAACGACGGCTGGTTGGACCTCGTGGTGGTCAATGGACACGTCTACCCGCAGATGGAGACCGCCAAGCTGGGTGCGTCAGCCAGCTACCGGCAGCGCAAGCTGTTCTTCCGCAATAAGCGCGACGGCACCTTCGAGGAGATCGGCGAGCGGCTCGGCCCGGCGTTCAACGAAGAGCGGGTGAGCCGCGGGCTCGCCCTGGGCGACCTGGACAACGACGGCCGCCTCGACATGGTGATCGGCGAGATCCACGGCCGGCCCCAGCTGTTGCACAACCGGGTGCAGTCTGCCGGCAACTGGCTGCTGGTCGAGCTCGAGGGCAAGGGCAAGCTGACCGACGCCATCGGCGCGGTGATCACCGTGCGCATCGGCGACCGGTCAATGAGCCGGCTGGTCCGCAGCGGCACGTCATATCTTTCGCAGGAGGACATGCGCCAGCACTTCGGGCTTGGAGACGCCACCAAGGCCGATGCGCTCCAGGTGCGCTGGCCCGACGGGTCGACCAGCAGCCTGGAGAACGTCGCCGCCAATCAGATCCTGGAGGTCCGCCAGGAGTAGACTGCGAGGCGAGCGCGCGCTCCGATCCCCGATGGTACGATCGCCGCCCCGCTCTCCTGCGCTCCCGCTCCCGGGATCGATGAAGGACCTACCGATGGCACCGCCGCTGCACCGCCCGAGGCTTTTTGGCCTGATCCTGATTCTGCCGCTGTTGGCGCTCCCGGCAGCTGCCCAGGAGGAGGGGGCGGAGCCGGACCAGGAGATGTTCATCGAGCGGGTCGCCGTCGACATCGTCAACGTCGAGGTCTACGTCACCGACAAGAAGGGCCATCCAGTCGGCGACCTGACCCGAGACGACTTTGTCGTAACCGAAGATGGCCGGCCGGTCGAGCTCGTCAACTTCTTCCGGGTGACCGCAGGACGCCCGGCGCCCGAGCCCACAGCGGACCCGGCCACGCCCCCGAATTTGGAGCAAGCCCCCCCTGCCCAGCCGGTCCCGCCGGCCCCAGTGCAGGAAGAGCGGGCGGTCCCCGAGTCACAGCGCCTGCACGTCATCATCTACGTCGACAACTTCAACATCCACCCGCTGAACCGCAACCGGGTCTTCGGTCGGTTGCGCGGTTTTCTGCGCGACACGATCCAGCGTGGAGACGAGGTGATGGTCGCTTCGTACGACCGATCTCTGCAGATTCGCCAGCCCTTCACCGGCGCTCCGGACACCGTCAATCGCGTACTCCTCGAGCTCGAGAAGCTCTCCGGCAGCGCGATCGAGCGCGAATCGGAGCGCAGCGACGCGCTGAAGGAGATCTACGAAGCCGACTCGGTCGCCAGGGCTCAACTGCGAGCCAAGCAGTTCGCGGAAAACCAGGTCCAGGAGGTGGGCTTCGCGCTCGACGCCCTGCGCGAGATGCTCGACTCGGTCGCCGGGCTCCCGGGGCGCAAGATGCTCATCCACCTGAGTGACGGCATCCCGATGGTTCCCGGGCAGGACCTCTATCAGGCCATCCAACAGCGTTTCGCCGACTACACCGCGCTCGGCCAGGCGTTCTCGAACGACCTGTCACGCCGGTACACCGAGCTGGTCTCTCACGCCAACTCGAATCGGGTCAGCTTCTACACCATCGACGCCGGTGGTCTTCGCACCCGCTCGGGGATGGGGGCGGAAAACCCGGCCGTCAACACGATGAATCCGTCGGGCTTCATCGCGGTCGACCGCGTCCGGGCCAGCAATCTCCAGGGCACGCTGCGGATGATGGCGGCGCGCACCGGTGGGCAGACGATTGAACACCAACGACGTGTCCGCCGGTCTCGAACGGATCGGCAGCGACTTCGCCAACTACTACTCGCTGGGCTACCGCGCGCCGACGGCCGACCGGGGGCGCTATCACAAGATCGAGGTCCGTCTGAAGAACGAGACCAAGGATTGGCGCCTGCGGTATCGCGACGGCTATCGCGACAAGTCACCCGAAACACAGATCGCCGACGCCACCCGGGCCTACATCGTGCACGGCTACGAGTCGAATCCGCTTGGAGTGTCGATCGATCTCGGGCAGCAGAGCGCCTCGAGCGACGGCATGACCCTGGTTCCGGTGCGCGTGCGGATCCCCTTGGAGAAGGTGGTTCTGCTGCCGCGCTCGGACCTCTTCGAGGGCCGCCTCATCCTCTACTTTGGAGCCACCGACGAAGAGGGGCGGGATGCGGAGCTTCAGGAGATGCCGCTGGTTCTGCGGATTCCGCTGTCGTCTATCGAGCTGGCGCGGCAGGACGAGATCGTCCGAGTCATCGATCTGACCATGCGGCCGGGACCTCACCGGCTGGTGGTCGTGGTGCGCGACGAGGTCGGCGAGGAGCGCTCGGTTCTGGGTAGCTATCTGAGAGTCGCCGATCTATAGGTAGCGCCCGTGGCTACGTGGCGGGCGTCCCCGCTCGGTCCGAGGTCTGAGATTCGACGCAGGGAACGGCCCAAGACGCCCGCCACGGGTGCGGGCGCTACAGAAGAGAGTGCGCGCCACTAGGAGCCCGTTGGCGCGGCGCTGGTGGCGTCGTGAATCTCGACCGTGGTCGACACGAAGGAGGTCTCGCGGGTGGCATCGTCGCGCACGCCGACCGCGATCAGATGGACCCCCGGGGGTACCTCCAGATCCATCGCCAACGCGATCGTCTCCTGGTCGGATTCGGTATCCCAGTTGATCCGGTAGGCGCGATGATCGAAGATCCCCTT
>CAMYJM010000506.1 GCA_947258635.1 uncultured Acidimicrobiaceae bacterium | reverse complement strand
CCCCCACGGCGGTGAGCGCCCCCTGATGCTGGCGTCGGACTCGATCGAGCTCTGCGGTGGCTGCCACTCCCACGAGCACGGCTCGCGTCACCCGCTGGGCGAAGAGACCCTCGATCCCAGGACCGGCAGCCCGATGACCTGTCTCTCCTGCCACGGAGTTCATGATGCGCCCTACAAGATGTACTTGCACGCCGACGACGACGGCGATCTGTGCGTCGGCTGCCACAAGGAGCAGCTGCGGTGAGTGCGACCGGCGAGTACAGACAACTCTGGACGTCGATGCTCCTGGCTCTGCTGGCGGTCCTGTTGGCCGCGCAGGCCGCTGCCCAGGCTAGCCCGCCGCCCCGCGTGCTTATCTGGTTCGAAATACTCAAGGGCAACGAGGATGACGCCCTCCGCTGGCCGGTAGCGGTCGCCGCCGGGTCCCAGGGCGAGATTCTCGTCGCCGACGCCTACGGACCCCGGCTCCTCAAGTTCACGCGGCTGGGGGCCTCGTGGCAGCTCGAACGGGTGGTGCGGCTGCTCGGGCCGCCGATCGGACTCGTCCACCAGGAGGGCGGCCGATACCTGGCGTCGCTGCGGGGGCAGCCCAACCTCGTGAGCATCGAGGGCCCGGACCTCCGCCAGCGGGCCGTCGGCCTGCCGCGCGGCGTCATGGCCGGACCGCTGGCCGCGCTGCCCGGCGACCATCTCCTCCTCTTCGACTACGCCGGCGAGCGAGTCATCAAGCTCGACGGCAAGGGCGAGCTTCTGGCCGAGATCGAGGTCGCCGGCCGCGTCACCGCGCTGGCGCCGGCCTCGGACGGAGGCTTTCTGGCGGCCGTGCCCCAGTCGGGTGCCGTGCTCCGGTTCGGCGCCGACTGGCAGCTGGACGAGACCTGGGATCTTCCGGACACCGAGGGCGTGCCGCCCTGGCCGGTCGGCATCGCCGTCGAGATCGGGGGCGACGTCTTTGTCAGCGACCGCCACGGCGCCCGCATCCTCGTACTCGACGCGCTCGGTCAGGTCAAGGGAGTCGGTTCCCGCA
Organism: uncultured Acidimicrobiaceae bacterium; assembly: GCA_947258635.1. Lineage (GTDB taxonomy): Bacteria > Actinomycetota > Acidimicrobiia > Spongiisociales > UBA5794 > JAHEJX01. The sequence continues at coordinate 1,195 of CAMYJM010000506.1, read as the reverse complement.
ACGGCTGGGAGCCGGGCCTCCTGCGCCAGCCGGCCGGGCTCGCTCGGTTCCCGGACGGCAGCATCGTCATCGCCGACCAGGGCAACGGCAGGGTGCAGATCTTCGGGCCGACGAACCGGCCGGCGACACCGTGATCGGAGCAGGCGGCCGGCGGTCCATTCTCTGTCTGCTGGTCCTTTGTCTGGCAGTGGCCGGAAGCCTCGCCGCGGTCGCTCAGGAACCGGTCTATAGGGAGCGCCTCAGGCTGCCCACGGGGCGGGATCGCTTCGGCTACCCCCGATGCGTGACCGCCGATCCCCACACCGGCGAGGTCTTCGTCTGTGACAGCCGCGACAACAGGGTGGTGATCTTCGATGCCGACGGCCTCTACCTGTACGAGGTCATGGGAGGGGACGTATTCAGGTCGCCAAGAGACATCGCCGTGGATCCGGAGGGCTTCCTCCTGCTGATCGCCACACACCGGCGACAGACCTCCATTCTCGAACTCGACTTCGACGGCCTGTTTCGGCGGGTGGTCCCGCTCTCGAACCTGCCCGAGGATGCCGTGAAGCCGAGCCTCGTCTCGTTGGCTCTGTCCCCGTCGGGCGACCGGATCTTTATCCTCGATCAAGCCAACGTGATGCTCTGGGTGGCCGATCGAGATGGCGCGATCCTCACCTCGGTCGATCTGGCGCCCGGACTGTCGGGCGAGGACCGACAGGAAGTTATGCTCCGCCATGTCGACGTCTATGGAGACCGGGTCCTGGTGGCCCACCCCCGGGCGGGCCAGATCCTGCTCTTCGATCTCGACGGCAAGGGGAAGGGCAGAGTCGGGGAGAAGGGAAACACCAGCTGCAAGCTCGGCTCGCCGACCGCGGCGGCGCTGGACTCGGCCGGCGACCTGGTCATCGTGGATCAGCTGCGGATGTTCATCGTCAGATGGGGGCGCTCGCCGGAGAAGTGCCTTGGTGATTACTACGGGTTCGGCGACTTCGACGGCTTCCTCTACTACCCGATGGACATCGCCCTGGACCCCGGCGGCCGCATCTATGTGAGCCAGGGCTACGAGGCCCGGGTCCAGGTGTACGAGGGCCTGCTGCCCGCCGCCGGCAGCCAACCTCCCGAACGGCCGCAGCCGGAATAGAGTGCCCGTGGACGTCGACGAAGGCGTGGCGACGGGCCGGACCGGCAGCGCTCGCCTCGCCGGGCCACGCCG
>CAMYJM010000505.1 GCA_947258635.1 uncultured Acidimicrobiaceae bacterium | reverse complement strand
GAACCACACCAGCATTCCGATGGCCTGGGCGGCTCGGGCCGTGGGCAGGACCGCCCCGAGGAAGATCCCGAAGGCGGAGAAGCCGAGGATCAACAGAACGAGCACGCCGGCGACTCCCAGAATCGAGTTCGGCGGGTCGAAGTCGTAGACGAGGTTGGCGGCCGTGAGGAGGATCGCCCCGCTGACCACCGACAGCACGAAGGCCACGGCCACCTGCGAACCGGCGACTTCCCATGCCGGAATAGCCGATGCGTGGAATCGTTTGAGGACACCGCGCTCCCGGTTACCCGCCAGGTGGGTCGGGATGCTGATCACGCAGACGGAAGCGACGACCAGCGCCAGATAGGCCGGGACGTAGTAGCTCATCGCTCCGACGCCCCGATAGATGATGTCGCCTTCGACCTCCGAGGGCTGGTCGCCGAACACGCCGCCGAGTACGAACAGGATTATCCCCGCCGGCGTAGCTTTCGATCAGCCGTTCGGTAGTGTCCAGCGCCGCCACCCGGCGGTCGTTGATCACGGCGATCCGGTCACACAGGTTCTCCGCTTCGTCCATGAAGTGAGTTACCAACACGACGGTGGTGCCGGCATCGCGTATCTGGCGGATCAAACCCCACGTGACTCGACGCGACATCGGGTCGAGGCCGGTGGTCATCTCGTCGAGGAACACCAGCCGGGGATTGTTGGCCACCGCCAGGGCGACGAACAGCCGCTGCTGCTGGCCGCCCGACAGGCTGCCGAACGAGGCATCACGCTTCTCGCTGAGACCCCACTGCTCTAACACAGATTCCCAAGTCGGCGCATCGGCATGACGCGAGCTGAACAGCTTCAGGGCCTCCCACACCCGCATCCGGTCCGGTAGCGCCGACTCCTGGAGTTGCGAGCCGATCAACCGGCGTAGCCGGTCGGCGTCCCGGCGCGGATCGTGCCCCAACACCGTGATGGCACCGCCGTCAGCCCGGCGCAACCCCTGGAGGCACTCGACTGTCGTCGTCTTGCCGGCACCGTTCGGGCCGAGGATCCCGAAGATCTCGCCCTCTTCCACCGAGAAGGTCACGTCCTCGACCGCCACGAAGCTCCCGTAGCGCTTCTCGAGGTGTTCCACCTCAATGACGGCGGCCATGTATAGGTGTCCTCAGTCTCGCCGCCCGCGGCGGCGGATCAGCCCTGAGCCCGCCGGGAACGCAGGCTCGACCAGATGACAATCAGGGCTGCGATGACAACCAGCTGAGCGAGCACGATGACAATGGTGCGCTCGCCGGTGGATGCCCGGGGGGTCTTGGCTTCGATCGCTGAGCCGCTGTCAGTCCCGGAGACATTCTTGCCCGGCTTGGTGATTCCCTTCATGGTTCCCTCCGTTGGCGCGCAGACTCGATGCCACTTCCGATTCTCCGTCGATCGCCGCCCCCGCGCCAGAGGCCAAGGTCACAGGCAACTGCCCGGTCGTGCCTCGGCCATCGGGTATGGTTCCGTCCCGATAGAGTTGAGTGTGGCCACACAGGAGGGAGAGGGACTCATGGCGAACACAAGCGCCGAGACCGAAACGGCGGCCTCAGGAAGCGAGTCGGCGGAGCTGAAGGCGCTGCAGGAGCTCAAAGCGATGAAGGAGGCTTTTGCTTCCCTCCTGCCGCAGCCGAGCGTTGAGGACAAGGGGACCATAGATCGGGCGGACGGTGAGACCCTGGCCGGTGCCCTGCTGGTGCACCATGCGATGCGGTCGGTGGCCGAGCAGCTGGCGGAGAAGGTGAAGACGGAGGCCGACAAGGTGAAGGCGGAGGCGGGGGCGGGGAGCCGGGTCTTCATCGTCAGGTCGCTCGACCAGGCTTCGGATCGATTCATCCACAAGCTGGTGGTTTTGCGGCTCGAGGAGCTGACCGCCCGCGCCCAATCGCTGCTCGCCAGCATGGAACAGCCGCCCCACATCGAGGATCGAGAGGCCGAGCCGGTCCTCGAGGTCCTCTTCGACCCGGTCACGGTCGGGGGGCTCACCGCAGTGGCCGGGGCCGCCGTCGACCTCCTCATCGGCGCCACTCAATCGAACCTCACCATCCGCGAAGCGTCGATGACGGTGAAGCGCTCGGCTCTGATTGCGCCGGTCGTTGATCGGCTGCTCGACAAGGAGGTGCCGGTAGTAATCGACGAAACCGCGGGCTTGTCTCCCGGCAATGCCGTGGTCGTCGCCTTGGCCGAACTGCTCAAGGAGCGGGACAAGCTGGCGGCGTCCGCCGCCTG
>CAMYJM010000504.1 GCA_947258635.1 uncultured Acidimicrobiaceae bacterium | reverse complement strand
TTGAGTCGTTCGAGGTCCGCGAAATAGCTCGCGTCTGACGGTGACATGCACGCAGCCGCCTTGCGCTTAGAGCTTCGGATTCGCGACGCCCAATCGCTCAAGGAGAAGCGTCATGTGATCAAGTCGGTAACGTCCCATGTGGCGCGAACGTATGGTGTCGCAGTGGCAGAGGTCGATCATCAGAACCTGTGGAATCGTTCCACTCTCGGCGTCGCGGCGGTGGCGCCGCAAGCGTCACAGCTGGATCGTATCCTGCACTCGGTGGAACGACACTTCCGGGAGCGACGCGATCTCGAGTTGCTGTCTGTTGCCGTGAGCCATATGGAGAACGACAGATGAGTAAGCCGTTATCGCCTCGTATGCGCAAAGTGAACGAGTTACTGCGCGAGCTGATCGCCGAGGAGGCTGCTGAGCTAAAGGATCCGCGCATCGGGTTCCTCACCATTACCGGTGTGAACACGGCTCCAAACCTCCGCACCGCCATCATCTATTACTCGGTAATCGGGGACGATGACCAGCATGCCGAGACCGCCGCGGCTCTGAAGAGTGCCGCCAAGCGATTTCAGGCCGCCATCGGCAAACAGACCAGGCTGAAATACACCCCGGTTCTAGAGGTCCGGGTGGACCCGGCCATCGACGAAGGTATTCGGATGGATCAGCTGTTGCAACGACTCAAGGAGGAGGAACGGTGAGTGACGCTCTAGCCAGCGCGGCCGCCGCGCTGCGCGCTGCGGATACTGTCGCCACCATGGGTCACGTGGGGCCGGATGGTGATGCGCTTGGCTCGCTCCTGGCAGTAGCCACCGCGGCCCGCAACGCCGGCAAGGAGGCATACCCCACGTTTGGCGAGCCGTTCGTTGTTGGCAAGCAGTTTCGTTTCCTCGATACGTCGGGACTGGTCCCGGTGAGCAAGGTTCCAGAGGAAATCGATGTCGCAATCGTCGTCGATACCGGGGTTCCAGCCCGTCTGGGCAGCGCCCTACCAATTGCCGAACGGGCGAAGACCGTCATCGTCGTCGACCACCACATTTCCGGCGACGATTCCTTTGGTGACATCCAGGTGATAGACACTGCCGCTGGGGCCGCCGCCCAGATCGTCTACCGCTTGCTCGAGCAGACCGGTTGGGAGCTAACACCAGAGATTGCGGTCGCGCTGTACACCGGCATCGTGACCGATACCGGACGCTTCCAGTACAGCGCCACCACCCCGGAGATCCATCGCATCACCGCCAATCTGCTCGAAGCAGGGGCAGTGCCCCCGACGATCGGCCGCCATGTCTATGAAGAATCGCCCTTCGGCTATCTGCATGTGGCTGGCGCCGTGCTGGCCCGGGCCGAGATCGACCGGGAGCGGCGGGTTGTGTGGTCGGTGCTCTATCGCGATGATCTAGCCAAGGAGAGCTTGCGATACGAAGACGCCGACGGACTCATCGATCTGCTCCGGGTCGCCGAGGAGTCGGATGTGGCATGCCTGCTGCGCGAAATCGGCGATGACGAGTTCAAGGGGAGCCTACGTTCGCGAGGAAGAGTCGACGTGAGCGCGATCGCCAATCACTTCGGTGGCGGTGGCCATCACAATGCGGCGGGGTTTGTGGCTACTGGTTCGGCGGACTCCATAATCGCAACGATCGGGAGTGAGCTGTTGTGACGCCGTCCGCCGGGTTTCTCTTGGTGGACAAGCCTTCCGGCTGGACCTCGCATGATGTTGTGGCCAAGGTCCGCAGCCTGCTCAAGATCAAGAGGGTTGGACATGCAGGCACTCTCGACCCGATGGCGACCGGGTTGGTAGTGGTAGGTCGGGGGCGGGCTACCCGCTTGTTGCGCTTCGTGCAGTCTGCTCCGAAAGAGTATGTGGCGCGAGCGGTCTTTGGGGTCGCAACCGACTCTCTGGATGCAGACGGCGCCATTCTCGAGCGAGCACCCATGGAGATCACGCAGGCTGAAGTCGAGACGGCGATGGTTCGCTTCACGGGGACCATCGCCCAGGTGCCGCCGATGGTCTCTGCTCGGAAGGTTGGCGGTCGCAAACTTTACGAGTTGGCACGAGAGGGTATTGAGATCGAGCGGGAAGCTCGCGAGGTCCAGATCTACAGTCTCGAGTTGATCGACTTCGCCCCGTCGAACTATCCCGAGGTCGTGTTTCGCACGGTCTGTAGCACCGGCACCTACGTGCGGACCTTGGGCGATGACCTCGCCCGGTCGTTCGGGGGCCGGGCCCATCTGAGCGCGTTGCGCCGGATTCGCAACGGC
>CAMYJM010000503.1 GCA_947258635.1 uncultured Acidimicrobiaceae bacterium | reverse complement strand
GAATCGACCGAGGCCGAAACCGCTCTGGCGATGCAGGGGTTGGGGTCGTATCCGATCCTCGAGTCGGGCTCGTCCGACTTGGCGCGGCGCTGGATTCCGGAGGTCGCCGCCGGCAGAGCGGTTGCCGGGTTCGCTCTCAGTGAGGCGGCGGCCGGCTCCGATGTCGTTGCTATGGAGGCAACGGCGGAACGCGACGGTGACGGCTACCGCCTCTCCGGGGAGAAGTTGTGGATCTCAAACGCGCCGGAAGCCGACATCTACACGGTCTTCGCTCGCACCATGCCGGGCGACAGCTCGCGGGGCATCACCGCGTTCGCCGTTCCCGGTGACAGCGCGGGGCTCGGCGGCGAGTGGCTCGAGCTGTTGGCGCCCCATCCGATCGGCAGCCTCACCCTCGACGGTGTCTTTGTGCCCGACGGCAATGTCCTGGGCGAGCCCGGTCACGGCATGCGAGTCGCCCTGGAGACCCTCAGCCGGTTTCGCCCCAGCGTGGGGGCGTTCGCCGTCGGCATGGCTCAGGCGGCCTTTGAGGCCGCCAACCGGTACGTCGATGAGCGCAAGGCCTTTGGTGGCACCCTGCGGGACCTGCAGGTGGTCTCCCACAAGCTGGCCGCGATGGCAGTCCGCCTCCACAGCGCCCGGCTTGCGGTGTACGACGCCGCAGCCGCCTTCGATCGCGGCAACGACCGGCTGGCGTTCCGTTCCTCGGCCGCCAAGGCCATCGCCACGGAAGCCGCCCAGACGATCGTCGACGACGCGGTACAGATCCACGGGGCCAGGGCGCTGGTGGCGGGACATCCTCTCGAGCTTCTCTATCGAGAGGTGCGGGCCCCTCGAATCTACGAAGGGGCCACGGACGTCCAACTCGAGATAATCGCCAGAGGGCTCACCGGATAACATGCCTCCCGTGACTGCAACCGAAGCGAGAGTGGCGGTAGTGACCGGAGCCAGCCGCGGCATCGGGAAGGCGATCGCCCGGCGCCTGGCGGCCGATGGGATGCAGGTCTACGCCCTGGGACGTGATGTGACCGCTCTCGGCGAGGTCTCCGACTCTTCGCCCAACATCGAGTCTCGGGTGTGCGACGTCACCGATGAGGACCAGGTGTCCGACCTGTTTGCCGGACTTCCCCCGGTCGATGTCCTTGTGACCAACGCCGGGGTAGCCGGTTCGGCCAAGCTCACTCACACCACGCTCGAAGAGTGGGAGAGGATGCAGGCGGTGAATGCCACCGGCGCCTTCCTGTGCTCCCGGGCCGTGCTCGGCGGAATGCTCGAACGCGGCCGGGGCCGCATCATCACGATCGCATCGGTGGCCGGCCAGCGCGGCGGAAAGTACATCGCCGCCTACACCGCTTCCAAGCACGCCGCTATCGGGCTGACGCGGTCCATAGCGATGGAGGTGGCCGGGACCGGAGTCACCGCCAACAGTATTTGCCCTCCCTACGTGCGCACCGAGATGACCGCCGCCACCATCGCCAACATCGTGGAGCGGACCGGAATGACCGAAGCGGAAGCCGAGGACGCGCTCACGGCCGATACGGCGCTCGGGCGCTTGCTAGAACCTGAAGAGGTGGCGCACGTTGTGGCCTTCCTCGCAAACGACGACTCGGGGGCCATCAACGGCCAGTCGATCGTCCTGGACGGAGGAGACATCCAGACATGAGTGGTTTTCGTGCATCTGCCGAGTTCACGACCGATTGGCAGCACTTCGACTACTCGGAGGTCGATGGGGTCGCCTCAGTCACGTTCTCGCGGCCGGATGTTCTCAACGCGCTGACCTTTGACGTCTACGCCGACCTGCGGGATCTGCTGCGGCAACTCCCGCACCGCGCCGTTGACGTGCTGATCATCGCCGGCCGGGGTCGGGGGTTCTGTTCGGGGGGCGACGTGGAGGAGATAATCGGTGAGCTGGCGAAGTTCGACAGCCGCCACCTGCTCGACTTCACCCGAATGACCGGCGAAGTCGTCGAAGCAATGCGGACCTGCCCGGTGCCGATCATTGCTTCCATCAACGGAACCACTGCGGGCGCCGGCGCCGTGATCGCGCTGGCGGCCGACTTCCGGATCGCGGTCGAGAAGGCCCGGTTCCACTTCCTCTTCACCAAAGTCGGCTTGTCGGGCGGCGACATGGGCTCCGCCTATCTCCTGCCGCGCATGGTCGGTGTGGGGCGGGCGACGGAGATTCTCATGTTCGGCGACCCGGTCGATGCAACCCGGGCACTCGAGATCGGACTGGTCAATCAAGTGGTCC
>CAMYJM010000502.1 GCA_947258635.1 uncultured Acidimicrobiaceae bacterium | reverse complement strand
AGCAGCCCGCTGCAAGAGGTACTCCTCGACGGATCGTTCATCGCCGTCGCCCGGTTCGTAGTCCTCGAATCGCTTCGCCAGGTCGTCAGCGTGATCGAGTATCTCTTGAATTGATCGGGGCATCACTGTCACCTCAGGAATCTCTGGCGGGCGGGCATGGCATGAACGATGAACTCAACGCCGTCACCGCTAGCCACGCCGATCTCGAGCAGGCGCCCTGCCTCGTCGGCGCCGATCAACATGACGAGGTCGTCGAGGTCGAACACTCGGATTGGGTTGCGATACGCGTGGAGCATGTCGTCGTCGTTTACCCCGTGCTTGCGGGCGGTCGCCACGATCACGGGATCCATAGCATCAACTTAGCTTGATGACCCGGCAACGTCTACCCCCCACGATGGGGGTGCGTGCCACGACCACGTCGCTCGCCGATTCCGGAGCGAGATGCGCCAACCGCAGCATCATGATCGGAAATCAAGGCCGAGGTGTCCGTCAAGTGTCCGTCACAGATTGAGAAACGACGCGATTCGATGCGAAGGCCAGTGGCCGGCGAATCCCCAAAAAACCCCACGTGACCTGGCCTTTTCGTGAACAACGGCAACTGATGCGAAACTACGATAAGTGGCCCAGCCGGTTTCCTAAACCGGGTGTCGCAGGTTCGAATCCTGCCTGGGGCACTGCAACCGTATCCGTCGAGCGAGGGCCCACCACTTTGAACTCCCGGCCAGGCCTCATCGCCGCCGTCACCGCCATCGTCTTCTGGGCAACGGGGAACGTCATCGTGCGCCTCGTGGAGCTTCCCGGCCTGCAGATTGCGTTCTGGAGGATCGGGCTGGCGGCCGCTCTGTACTGGCTGATTCTCGTGGCAGCGGGCCGCAGACTTCGCTGGGAGCACCTCAAGAGGAGTGCCCCGGCAGCCATTGCGATCAGCCTCGAGATCGCCGTGTTCTTCGTGGCTCTCAAGGCAACGACCATCGCCAACACGACCGTTATCGCGGCGCTCCAGCCCATCGTGCTGCTCTTCTTCGGTTTGCGCCGCTTCGGCGAGCGGGTCACCGTCCGGCTGGTGGTCCTCGCCACGCTGGCACTGGCGGGCGTGGCCCTCGTCGTGTTCGGATCATCCGGTCAGCCGATATGGAGTCCCCGCGGCGACTTCCTGGCCTTTGTGGCAATGCTTCTCTTCGCGCTCTACTACGTCTTCGCCAAGGCGGCCCGTGAGGAGGTCCCCGCGTTGGAGTTCCAAGCTGCGGTGTGGGTCATCGGAACCGCGGTCCTGCTTCCGATCGCGGCCCTAGACGCCGGAGGCATCGTTGTCCCCGAGTCCCGCCATTGGTTGGCGCTCCTGGTGCTGCTCGCGATTCCCGGGACCGGGCATTTCCTGATGAACTGGGCCCACTCACGGGTGAAGCTGTCCGTCACCTCGATCCTCACCCTCGGCCTGCCCGTTCTGTCGACAATCGGTGCTGCCCTCTTCCTCGACGAGCCGATCATCGGCTGGCAGCTCCCGGGCATCGTGATCGTCGTTGTTGCTCTCGGCGCCGTTATCCGCCGCGAGACGCGGCTCCACCTCGAGCAACTGGAGGCCGTGGGCGCCCTCGAGCCCGAACCTCAGGCCTGACGGGGCAGCCAGCTCTCCAACACCGCGACCAACCGATCGCGCGGGACGATGGTTGCCGCGCCCAGAGCCATCCAGCGCGCCAGCGCGATGTCGTCGGGCGCCGGGCCGTACACCGCGACCTTGGCGCCGGCCGCCGCCAGCAGCCGCAGGGCCTCGTCGGCGGCCGCATGCTCAGAGTCCACGACGGCCCACCGCGGCGTCTCGCCCTCGAGGCCCCCCGCGATCGCTCCCGGGTTGCGCCAGTGCCTGACGGGAAGGCCCCGCTCGGAGGCGACCAGGTGCACGGCCGCCCGGTCCGCCTGGTTCATCGTCACGACTGCCAGCGCCAGACTCGCCGGCACTGCGCCCCCGGCCGGCGCCGCACCCGCTGGCACCACGTCGGCCACCTGCTTCGCCTTGGCGATACCCCACGCAATGTGTGCCCGCCACGCCTCACCGCCGATGTCGCGCGACGACGCCGGCGCCAGACCGTACAGATCGCCGGGCAGCGCCCGCTCGGCCGAGGGGTCGCGCGGTTGCGGCGACACCCCGGCCGCTTGCAACGCGGCGGTGGGGAAAGCCACGGCCGTCTGAAAGATCTGCAAGGGGCCCCGGCGCTGTTCGCCGACGGGCCGGGCCGCCCATTGCCGCAGCTCACCGG
>CAMYJM010000501.1 GCA_947258635.1 uncultured Acidimicrobiaceae bacterium | reverse complement strand
GGTTTCGAGCTGTCGGCTCGCCTCGGCGGCATCGAGGTCGCGGCCGGTCTCCCGGCGGGACGGACCCGTCTCCTCCCGATCATCGAGACGGCCCGGGCACTGCGGGCGATCGACGAGATCGCGGCGGCGCCCCGGGTGCACCAGCTGATGATCGGGGAACTGGACTTGGGGGCCGAGCTGGGTGTCGACCCGACCTTCACCGAAGCCCTGCTACCGCTGCGGATGGAGATAGTCGTCGCTTCGGCCGCCGCCGGGATCGCCCCGCCGCTGGGGCCGGTCTTGCCCGACTTCGACGATCTCGACGAACTGGCGGTTGATAGTCGCCGCCTCGTCCGGCAGGGGTTCGGCAGCCGGCCGGCGATCCATCCGGCGCAGGTTGCAGTCATCAATGCCGCCTTCACACCGGGGATCGAAGAGGTCACTCGGGCCCGCCGTCTGGTCGAGTTGTATGAGGCGGCCCTGGCTTCCGGGCAGGGAGCCGTAACCGACGACGACGGGCGCATGGTCGATGAGGCCGTGGTCCGTATCGCCCGTCGGGTGCTCGAGGCGGCCCCGCGCCGCGAGGAGGCTCAGTAGTGGTGGCGGTTCCCTTGGAGGCCGCGGTTGCGCAGATGGAGGCAGCGGTGGATCGCCGGATCGAAGCTCTCGCCGCGAGCTGCGTCGTCGCCGGCCGGGTATCGACGGCCAAGCTGGACGAGAACCAGGAAACGGCGTACCACCTTGCGTTCCTGGCGGCGGAGACCGCCGCCGCCGCCGCCGTCGCCGGCTATGGAACGCGGGGCGAGGCCGAGGCCCTGCTGGCGAATGTGGCGGTCGCCGATCTCCTCCGTTCGGCCCGCCATCGACTGGACGGGCGAGACGGTGCAGCCGACCTGCGCGGCGGCCCCGCCGATGATGTGCTGGCTCTGGGGTCGAGCCCGGCAGCCCGGGAGGCCCTAGCCGACTTGCTGCCGACGATCGGGACGGGTCGTAACCACCTGCCGGGCGATGTGGCGCTCGTCGCCGAAACTTTCGGCCGCTTCGCCGCCGAGCAGGTGGCGCCGCGCGCCGCAGCCGTGCATCGCGGCAACCTCGACGTTCCCGAGGAAGTGATCCACGGCATGGCGGCCATGGGGGCTTTCGGGATGTCGATCCCGGCCGCGTATGGCGGCTTCCAGGACCCGGCTGCCGAGGGGATGCTGCCGATGGTCGTGGCCACCGAAGCCCTGTCGGCCGGATCACTCATGGCAGGTTCGTTGTTGACCCGGCCCGAGATTCTCGTGTCGGCCCTGCTAGCGGGCGGCACTGAGGACCAGAAGCAACGGTGGCTGCCTCCGGTCGCCTCAGGTGAGCAGATGGTGGCGGTCGCCGTGACCGAACCGGATTACGGTTCAGATGTTGCGGCCATCACCACTTTGGCGCTCGGCGACGGGCCTGATTACGTGCTAAACGGCACCAAGATGTGGTCTACCTTCGCCGGCCGGGCGGAGTTGCTGATGGTGCTGGCGCGCACCGATCCCGACCGCACTGCGGGGGCCCGTGGCCTTTCGCTGTTCGTCGTTGAGAAGCCGGCGTTCGCCGGTCATGCGTTTGAGATGGAACAGCCCGGCGGGGGCCGCCTCTCGGGACGGGCAATCGACACGATTGGCTACCGGGGTCTCCACTCGTTCGAGGTGACGTTCGACGGGTGGAAGGTACCCGCCGACTGTTTGATCGGCGGTGACGGCGGAGCCGGCCGGGGTTTCTACATGCAGATGGGCGCCTTTGCCGCGGGGCGTCTCCAGACCGCAGCTCGCGGGCTCGGGGTCATGGAAGCGGCGTTCAATGAGGCACTGCGCTACGCCCGGGAGCGGAACGTGTTCGGTCGCCCGTTGTTCGACTACCCGTTGACCCGGGCGACGTTGGCCCGGATGGCCGCCAAGATCCAGACGTGTCGGCGTCTCACATACCGCGCCGCCGCCGCGCTCGACAGCCCCCAAGGGCAGAGCCTGGCGGCGATGGCCAAGGCGCTGGCCTCGCGATCAGCCGAGGAGGTGACCCGCGATGCCATGCAGCTCCACGGCGGGTACGGCTATGCCGAGGAGTACCCGGTCAGCCGCCTGTTTGTCGACGCCCGCGTCCTGTCGATCTTCGAAGGCACCGAAGAGATCCTGGCGTTGCGGGTGATTGCCCGGGACCTGTTGAACCGGGTCGGTGACGGCTGAGCCCGCCGGGTATGCTCGGCGGCCATGAACGAGTCCACCGCACCGCTCTATCGCCGGGCCTTCCTCGACTGGCT
>CAMYJM010000500.1 GCA_947258635.1 uncultured Acidimicrobiaceae bacterium | reverse complement strand
CGTTCCTCTTCCGGTTGGGGCTCGTGCGGGGGATCTGGGGTTTTGGTTTTGTGGCCCTGGCGGCAATGGCGGTGACGATCTCTCTCGTGAGCAGCAACGCCGGAGCCGGCACCGCAGCTCCCAGTCGAGCCATCGTCGACGCGCTGGCGGCATTTGTCGACGAGCAGGGCGCGGCGCTCGCCTGGACGCTCGTGCTGGCTTCGCTGATAGCTCTTACCTGGTTGTCGGCCCGGCTTTCCATCGCCGGGTTGCGCCGGCGCGAGCTCTAGAACCGGGCCACCTCACACGAACAGTTGGACGTCGGCCTCTGCGGCGTAGTCGAGGAAGGCGGCGGCTCCGGCGATATCACAACCTTCGATGAGATCCGACTCTTTGATGCCCATTACACCCATCGTGGTCGAGCAGGCGAAGAAGCGCACCCCCAGCTCGCGAGTCATCTCGATGAACTCGGAGATCTCGGGCATCCTCGAGTCCTTCATCCACTTCCGCATCACCCTGGTGGCGGCGGCCGTGGCCCCGGGAACCGCCCCGAGCAGGTTGGGCAGCTGGATCGGTCCCGCCGGGTTGGCCAGAGAGGCCACTTTCAGCTTCTTGAATCGATCCTGGTGGAGGATGTCGAGACCGTAGAAGGTGAAGTAGATCCCGGCTTCCCATCCCATACTCACCGCGGTCGAAGCCAGGATGAGCGGGGGATAGGCCTGGTCGAGGGTGCCCTTGGAGGCGACCAGCGCCAGCCGTTTGCGGCGCGGCTCGGGTTCGGCGGCCGGTTGCGCCGCCGGGTGGTAGGCGACGTCGGTCATGAGCTGATCCCTTTCTCGATGAGGAACCGCTGCGTGGAGCCGCGATCGTCGATGGCTACCACGGTGTCGCCGCGCTGGCGAGCCATCGCCGGGATGTCGGCGAGAGCCCCGGGATCGGTCGTGATCAGCTCCAGCACGTCGCCGGGCGCCAGTTGGCCGAGGGCGATGGCGGCCTTGTAGACGGGCAGCGGGCAGAGTAAGCCCGAGCAGTCGAGCGTGGCTGCGGCGGCGACGTCGGGTGTTGTCCGTTGGGTGGTGTGCGTCATGTCGTCCTTTCGGTTCTTACTTCAGATTTGGGGGAGGCCCTCGTCGCCGAGGGTTTCCGCGAAATAGCTGGTGTACTTGAGGCCGCCGTCGGCCGAGACACCTACGGCGATGCCGTGGTGGTCGGCCCCCAGGGTGGCGGCCGCATGGACGATGGCCCCCGTCGATGGCCCCACGATCAGGCCTTCTTCCCGAAAGAGCCTCTTGGTTGTGGCGTAGGCGGGACCGTCGTCCACCCGGACTACGTGGTCGACCACATCCCAATCGAGGATCGACGGCTGCTTGGCCTCGCCGAAGTTCTTGAGCCCGGGCAGGCGATGGCCGGGCTGCGGCTCGACGGCCACGATCTGGATCGAGGAGTCCTGTTCCTTGAGGTAGCGCCCCACGCCGGTGATGGTGCCGCAGGTACCGAAGCCGGCGAGGAAGTAACGCACCCGGCCCTCGGTCTGGCGCCAGATCTCCGGACCGGTGGTCTCGTAGTGGGCGCGGACGTTGTCCTCGTTGTCGTACTGGTTGGTCGCGGCGTAGCGGTCGCCGCCGGCGCTGGCTGCCAGCGAGCGGGCCAGGGCGATGGCGCCGTCCCTGGGATGATCCACCGGGCACAGGTCGTCCGGCGTCTCCCACACCTCGGCCCCCAGCATCCGGAGCAGGATCTTCTTCTCCTCGGGAACCCCGTCGGGGATGGTCACCGTGAGCTTGGTGCCCTCCAGGGCGGCCAGGGCGGCCAGGGCGATGGCAGTGTTCCCGGACGAAGCCTCGACGATCTCGCGGCCGGCCAGCTCGCCGCGTTTCTCCAACCCCTCCAGCATGGCGGCCGCGGCCCGATCCTTGATCGAGCCAAACGGGTTGAGCCACTCGAGTTTCAGGAACAAGGACAGGCCGGCCTCGGGCAGGACATGGCGCACTCGAACCAGCGGCGTCGGGTTGTCGACGTCGGGCAACAGCCGGCGGATGTCGTCGTAGCGTCGCAAGCTGCGGTCCGTGCCGAGGCCGGGTAGTGCAGTAGTGGTCATCGTGGTTCTCCCTGGAAACAGAAAAACCCGCACCGTTGATGTGGTGCGGGTGGGGCGATTGAAGGATGTGTCAGCTGGCTGCTACGCGTCGACCTCCCCGCACTGGCTTGCGGGACAACAACAACACGCGCAGTTCATGTTCATGAAGCCTCAACTCTAGAGGCTTGGCGGAGTGTGGAGAA
>CAMYJM010000499.1 GCA_947258635.1 uncultured Acidimicrobiaceae bacterium | reverse complement strand
GTGCCGATATCGAGTGGTCGGCGAGATGTGCGATATGGATGCATAGCGGGTGATCGGCTCGCGTTCACGGAGTGGTTAGACCCGGATGAGCTGCGCGAGACTCACCAACGTCATAATGACGGGCCTGAACCTGAACGACGTCGGGACAGGTTGGCAAACCCCACGAGCCCAACTCCGACGGCGACCAGGACCCAAGCCGGACCGCTCAACAAGCCGACTCCCGCCAGCAACACGCCCGCAAACGACCAGACAATACGGTCGCTCTTGCTGACCTTGAAAACCGAGTTGGTGCTCCCGGCGGCCACAGCAGCGAATAGCTCCTCCAACTCGACGCGTGATCGCCTTCCGGTGAACCGGGCGACCTCGGCTCCATCATTCACGGCTATCAAGGTAGGAGTACCCATCACCCCGAACGCCGACACTACGTCTCGGTCATGGCCTGCATCGATCACCACGAAATCGACCATGTCACGGTTCGCCTCGGCCACTGCATCGAGATCGGGTTGCATCGCCCGACACTCAACACAATGCGACGCCATGATCTCGATCAAGGTCGGCCGGGTGTACCCACCCAGAATCGCCTCAGCAGGCATGGCCGATAATCCTCAATTGCTCCCTACGCAGCCTCACGGTTGGTACGGAATCTGAAGATTGCATACAGCGGACACCAGCCCAGCAGTCCGGTAGTCACAGTCACCAAGCCGACGATTCCGAGGAACATCCCGAAACCACCGCCAACGGTGTCCGAGAAACCGAGAAAGATCAGAACGGCAGCGAGCACGACTCGGGCAATGCGATCCCATCCTGCTTCGTTTGTGAACCTCGACATTCTGTTGTACCTCCCTGCAACAGTCCAGGTAGTCGGGTTCAGCACCGACCTCTACCCTCCTCTCCCGATCGAGGTGAGCGCCTCTACCCATTGAGCTCCCAGTCAATGCTTCTGTGAAGGGACGACGCCTCGAACCGGCAGATAGCGCGCAGCCCGCGGCATGACGATCGCCACGGTGAGTGTTCAACATCCCGCTCGCGGAGGCGTCGATCTAGCGCGCTCGGCGAAATGTGCGTTCGTGCGCAGTATCTGGCGATCGGTGCGGGCGCTGGACGCCATATCGATAACTCGCGGACGACTTGCGCGCAAGGCTCGATCGCAGCGTCGGTCCCGGTGCTGTTGGAGCCGCTCAGCGTCGACAGGACCTATCTGGTCATGTGCGCAGCGTGGCAAGCGTTGACTCGCCGCGCTGTGGTCGTAGGGATTTCATCCGATAACAGGATGATGATGCGCATCTGGAATCTGCTCGCGGCCGAAGGCGAGTCCGCGTGGGCCTCATAGGACAGCTTTACACACCTCGGTGCTCAGCTTCCAGGACGGCGCCAACTTCTGAGGCATCCCGTCGTGTCGCACCCACACATCCCCTCTAGCAGTTCGATTGCTTGTGGCGGGGTAGGTGTCGTCCGCTAGGCACCTGAGGGCGCGGGTAATGAGCGGCAAGGCGGGCCCTCGATCGGGGTTGGACTGTGTGGTGGTCAACCAGGCGATCCGAGTCCGGCAGCGCAACCCGGATCACTTCGTCCGGGTGATTGTGTAATGCGACTCAGTTGTGGACATCAACTTGAACGTGCCCGAGATTGTGTCGCCGGACACGGTTCGGTTTTCATCTTCGTCGACAGAGACCCAGATATGGCCCGCCGCCCGGGTTCGTTCGTAGGGTTCCTTGTAGTTGGGATCGGCCATTGATCCGGTCCCGGCCAAACACTCGTAGGTCGCCGGAACGTCGGACGGCCCGAAGGTCTCGATCCAGGCGCTCCATCTAACAGGGCTAACCGTCGTATCGAAGACGAGCTCGTGCAGGGGAAGGGTGATCGGTTCGACGTCGAAAGTAACTGTGTCGGCAGTGACCCGGCAGATGCGGTCGGTGAAACTGGGGTTCCATGTCACGGTGCCCCCGGTGACTACGTAGCGGGGGTTGGGCTCGTCGAAGGCTTGACCGTCGGCGAACTCGAGTGTCAGCCGAGTCGTGGCGGTCTCCGCCACGGCCGGGCCGCTATCAGGCGTTCGGGACCATTCAGCCTCGAGCTCCCAGATGTAGCCCATGATCGGCCCCGGTCCGGTGAGTGTCGCCGAGGTCTCGTGGTCACTCTCCCCGTCTTCGGGCAGTTCAACCCAAGCCCGGAGGTTCACGACCGTGTCCTCTTTGAGGTCGTAGCCGAGTTCGATCATTCCCGAAATGATCCACTGGGCGACAGTCTGCGGATCGGCCTCGACGCCGTCGATCGTCACATGCAACGCAGCGTCTCCGGCAACCTCGGCCGGGATCCCGTCCACCTGGACAACGTACGGAGCAACATCATCTTCGTCGTCGTCCACGGCACCGACAATGCTGAAATCGTCCGACGGCGACATGACATTTCTGGATTCGGGATCCAGAAGACGGACAATGTCTCGGATGCGGAGGCCATCTCCGTCGCCTCGCTCTCCGAACATCAATTCGGCCTCCAGCGTGAGCAACGGGTCAATCCGCAAATCCCCCAATCTGGCATAGGCAAGGTCGACGGGATAGCCGAATTCGGACAGGTCTTTGTATAACGCTACCGCGGCGGCGAAAGCCGACCTGGTCTCGACGTTTTCGTCCCAGCCAAGGAACACACTCGTCGTACCGCGGATCGTGTCCCCAAGATCGGTTGCCTCACCGGATATCTCGCAGGCATTGAAGAAGACCAGAGTGTCCTCCAAGCCGCCGGGCCCATACTGTCCCTGAAAGAAGTCGGCGGTGAGAAAGAGCATGTCATTCTTTATCGGTGTCAGCTCTAGCCCCCTCGAGCCTTCGGTCTTACCGAGGTCAAGGCCCTTGTCCTTCAAGGCCTTGATCGCGTCGATCTTGGTGACAAACTCGGGCCCCTCGGGTTTGGCACCCAGGAGGAGGCCCGCGGCGATTACCGCACGGCACGAGCCGGCTTTGCAGATGCGAGTGCCGTGGGAAACAACGTGGACTACCTCGAGGTCGCCCCAATGCTTGAAACTATTGACATTGACTTCTGAGGCGGTCTTCGACTTGTTCTTCAGGAAATCAACCCTGCCCTCATACCCTCGGGTCTTTGACAGGATCTCGGCTACTGCGGCCCCGTCATCCGCCTCACCGAAGTCCCACAAGAACGGAGAGAGCACCCGAGCCTTCTTGTCCTCGTCGTCGGGGCCAGCGACGTGAAGCAGCGAAAGAGGCGGACCTATCGGGATTTGGGAGGATGCGGCGGCACCTGGGGCGCCGCGGGAAGCGGATCCGCTTGCTCGCAGGATCCAGGTACCCCGGCCCCCGTCGAGCCGGAAGCGCAACGCGTCATCATCGGAATCGACCTCCGCCATGCCCTCCTGATCGTTGAGCCAGACATCGACTTCGTCCGTTGTCGC
>CAMYJM010000498.1 GCA_947258635.1 uncultured Acidimicrobiaceae bacterium | reverse complement strand
GGTCGGTCTCGACGAGCCGCTCGTGGAGGTCGAGACGGACAAGGCCGTCGTCGACATCCCGGCTCCGTTCGCCGGGGTGGTCCTCCATCACGGTGCCCCTGCCGGCGAGACGATCGCGGTGGATGAGCTGCTCGTCGTCGTCGGCGAGCCGGGTGAGGCCTGGGTTCCCGGCACCGGCGCGCCGCCCGCATCCGCCGACGCCGCCCCCATCGTCGGCACCCTCGACGAAGCTCCGGCCACCGTGGCGGCCTCCGGCTCCAGCGAAGTGGAGGCCCTTCCCAAGGTGCGCCGCCTGGCGGCCGAGCTGGCGGTGGATCTGGCGGCGGTGACCGGTTCGGGGGTCGGGGGGCGGATCACCGAGGAAGACGTCCGGCGCGCCACCTCGACCGACGCCGGGCCGACAGAGCGGGTCCCGATGAGCGCCACCCGCAAGTCGATTGCGGAGCACCTGTCGCGGTCGTGGCGCGAGATCCCCCACGTCACGATCTACGACGCCGTTGCGGCCGAGCCGCTGCTCGAGTTGCGCAGCGCCCTCGGCAAGCCGATGCTCGAAGCGATGCTGATCAAGGCCGTCGTGCCGGTGTTGGAGCAGTTCCCCGAGTTCAACGCCGTCATCGCCGGCGACGATATCGTCTACCGCAAGTACTACAACGTCGGCATTGCAGTCGACACCCCGGCGGGCCTCCTCGTCGCCGTGGTGCCCGCCGCCGCCGGCAAGAACGTGGCGGAGCTCGATGCCGAGGTGCGTCGTCTGGCGGAGGCCGCCAAGGCCCGCAAGCTCGCTCCCGAGGAGTTGCGGGGCCAGACGTTCACCATCTCGAATATCGGCGCCGTCGGCGGTGGCTACGGGACTCCGCTGGTGCCGCTGGGGACGTCGGCGATACTCTCCGTCGGCCGGGCCGATCCGGTTCCGGTCGTGAGGGATGGCGAGATCGTGGTGGGACGGGAGTTCCCGCTGAGCCTCAGCTACGACCACCGCATCATCGACGGCGCCACCGGCCGGGCGTTCATGGCAGCCGTGATCGCCGCGCTGGGCGGTTGAGTTTGTCGATTCTCGACGCGGTCATTCTCATTTTCGGAGGCCTGGCCGCCGGCTTCATCAACACGCTGGCGGGCGGGGGCTCGGCAATCACGATCCCGATACTCAACGAGATGGTCGGCATCGCGACGGCCAACGGGACCAACCGGATCGCCATCCTCGCCGCCCAGTTCGCCGCCATCACCGGATTTCAGCGGGGCAAGGCGATTCCCTGGGCGCGGGTGCTGCCGCTGCTGCCGCCGGCGATCATCGGAGCCGCCCTCGGCGCCTGGGCGGCGACCCAAACCTCGCCCGATGTGCTGCGCCAGGTGTTCGGGGTGGTGCTGCTGTTCGTTGCGCTGTCCGTCATCGCCAAGCCGAGCCGCTGGGTGGAGGAGCGCGATGCGGCCCTTCACGAGCCGTGGCGGTCACTGGTGTTCCTCGCCGTCGGTTTCTACGGCGGCTTCGTCCAGGCGGGTGTCGGGTTTCTGCTGCTTGCCGGGCTCGTGCTCGGCGGCGGGCTGACCCTCGTGAACGGCAACGCCGCCAAGGTAGTGCTGATTGCCGCCTACACCCCGGTAGCGCTGCTGCTGTTCGCCAACGCCGCCCAGGTGGACTGGGGCGTCGGCGCGGTGCTGGCGGTCGGGCAGATGGTGGGCGCCTGGATCGCCGCCAAACTGGCGATCGCCAAAGGGGCGGCGTGGATTCGATGGGTGCTGGTCGCCGCCGCCATAGTGGCCGCCTTCCGACTGTTCACGACCTAGTTCCGCGCGTAGACCAGGTCGCCGACTGCGACTTCGACGGCGCCGGCGAGGTTGCTCAGGCCCACGACGTAGCCCCGCATGCCGCGGCGGAGAAACTCGCGATTCGGGTTGACCAGCTCGAGGTCCGCCTCCGGGTCTCCCAGTCGGAAACGTGTGAACGGCACACACGGCTCGGCGACGACGGGCTCGCGAAGCTCGATGGTGTCGCCGGGCCGCTCGATCAGGAGCCCACCTGCGATCTGATCCTCGGTGATGATGTCGTCGGTTGCGACGACGAGGTTCTCGCCGGCATCGCCGACGGTTGCCGAGCCAAAATGCTCCCGCATGGCGGCATAGTGCGAGGTGAAACCCACCGAAAGCAGGCGATCGAGGTTGGGTTGGGCATTGGCGGGGTGGGCGGTGTGGTGCAGGTCGACCATCCAGCCGCCGTCGATCTTGGCGATCACGCCATCGGGGGACAGCGCCAGAGCGGGAACGCTCGCCAAC
>CAMYJM010000497.1 GCA_947258635.1 uncultured Acidimicrobiaceae bacterium | reverse complement strand
CGCTCGGTGCCGTACCGGGTGGTGTGCCTGCTCGGCATGGACGACGAGCGCTTCCCCCGTTCGAGCCGCAGCGACGGCGACGACCTGCTGCTCGCCGACGAGATCGTGGGCGACTTCGACCGCAGCGCCGAGGACCGCCAGCTGCTCCTCGATGCGGTGATGGCGGCCGGCGACCACCTCTTCATCACCTACTCGGGCCGCGACGAGCTCACCAACACCGAGCTGCCCCCGGCGGTGCCCATCGCCGAGCTCTACGACACGCTGGGCGCCATGGTCGGCCCCGCCGCACTCGGCCACATCGAGACGGTCCACCCCCTCCAGTCGTTCAGCGAGGCCAACTTTATCGCAGGGGCCCTCACCGGCGCCGGGCCGTTCGGCTTCGATCTGAACGCCCTCGCCGGGGCCTACTCGGTGGCCGGTTACGGCGCCGCCCCGGGGCCCGCGGCGACGTGGCCCGATCCCGAGCCGACCGACGAGATCGAGCTGCCGGCCCTGATCGCCTTCCTGGCACACCCAGCGCGGCGTTTCATGGCCGCCCGGATGGGCTTCACCGTGCCCGAACTCGGCGACATCCCCGACGACACCCTCCCGGCCGACCTCGGCGGCCTGGGCGCCTGGGCCCTCAAGGAGCGCCTCATCTCTGGGCTCGCCGACGGCTACGACATCGACGAGCTGGTCGCCCGAGAACGCAGCGGCGACGGGTTGCCGCCGGGCGCCCTCGGCGATGACGACCTGGCGACGGCGATCGACACCGCAACCGTGCTGTGGAACGCCGCCCTTGAGCGCGGCTACGACCGGGAGGCGATGCAGCCCTACCGGGGGAGCGTCGCCCTCGGCGACGTCACCGTCGCCGGCACCGTGCTCGCCGACCCCGAACAGGCCCATCTGGCGGTGCTGACGGCGTCGAAGGTGAAGGCGAAACAGCGGTTGCGGTCCTTCACCGAGCTGGTTTTCCTCAGCGCGCTGCGCCCCGAGGCGGAATGGAAGTCGATCCTCCTGGGCCGCAACCCCAACTGGGGCGGCCATGTGGCGGTGACGATGGGCCCCATCGGTGACGATCCCGAGAAGCGCCGCCACGAGGCCACCGCAATGCTGGCCGAGCTGGTCGCCCTCTACATCGATGGCCACGAAGCGCCCCTGCCGATCCCGTGCGAGACGGCCTATCTCTGGCAGCGCAACGTCGGATCTGATCGGGACAAGGCCTGGGGCAAGGCCCGGGAGGCCTGGGAGACCGATCGCTTCAGCCCCGAGTTCGACGACCCCGCCCACCAGCTCCTGCTCGCCGACCTGCGGCCGATGCGGGCCCTGCTCGGCGCCGGGTTCGAAAGCTACTGCCGGCGGCTGTGGGGCCCGATCCTGCCGCTGTCGCGGGAGAAGAAGCTGTGAGCGGCTTCTCCGAGTTCGATCCCCGCCAGCCGCTCGGTGACGGCCGCACCGTCATCGAGGCCAGCGCCGGCACCGGCAAGACGTTCGCCATCTCGGCGCTGGTCACCCG
The DNA here is from genome assembly GCA_947258635.1 of uncultured Acidimicrobiaceae bacterium. Lineage (GTDB taxonomy): Bacteria > Actinomycetota > Acidimicrobiia > Spongiisociales > UBA5794 > JAHEJX01. Next base: position 782 of record CAMYJM010000497.1, on the reverse strand, counting down.
GCTCATCGCCGAGGAGGGGGTCCCCCTCGACGAGATCCTCGTCGTCACCTTCACCCGGGCTGCGACCGCCGAGCTGCGGGCCCGGGTCCGTCGCCGCCTCGTGACCACGCTGGGGGCCCTCCAGGGCGGCGCCGCCGACCCCGATGACGCCCATCTCGCTGTGCTGCTGGCTGCCGACGAGCCCGATCGCCGCCTGGCCGCCGAGCGGCTCCACGAGGCGTTGACCCACTTCGACCGGGCGCAGATCTTCACGATCCACGGTTTCGCCCAGCGGCTCCTCGGCCACCTCGGGCTGCGAGCCCGCTTATCTCCGGAACTGGAGCCGGGAGAGCCCGATGAGCTGCTGCTCACCCAGACCGCCGGCGATCTGCTGGTGGGCCGCTACTCCCACGGCGGGGAACCGCCCCTGAAGGCGAACCACGTGGTCGCCATCGGCCGCACCGTGATCGGCACCCCCGACGCCCGCATCGTCCCCGAGCCCGACGCGGTCGCCGGCCCGTCCCGGGCCCGGGTCGAGCTGGCGCACCTGATGCGCTCCGAGGTCCACCGCCGGATGGGCGCCGCCGGGCTCGTCACCTACGACGACGGCCTGGTGGAGGTCCGCGATACGCTCGCCGATCCCGAGGTGGGCGCCGCCGCCCGCGAGCTGCTGGCCCGCCGCTACTCGGTGGCCCTGGTCGACGAGTCCCAGGACACCGACCCAATTCAGTGGCAGTTGATCCGGGCCGTGTTCTACGAATCCCGCCTGGTCGTGATCGGCGACCCCAAACTGTCTATATAGA
>CAMYJM010000496.1 GCA_947258635.1 uncultured Acidimicrobiaceae bacterium | reverse complement strand
CGAGCGCTACATCGTGGACGCCTTGTCCGTTGTGGACGGCGTTGCGCGTATGTGGGGCAGCGGCATGCGACGGCCCGCGATGCGTATCTGGGTCGATCCCAAGCGGCTCGCGGCGCGCGGCCTGACTGTCACAGATATCGAAGACGCTCTGCGTCGTGAGAACGTGCAGATTCCTTCGGGCCGGCTCGAATCAACAGCTCGCGAATTTACTCTCAGAACAAACACCGGGTTCCAGACCGTCAGCGATTTCGAACAACTCGTCCTGAAGCGTGGCGATGATGATTACCTGATTCGTCTCGGCGAAGTCGCCGACGTCGAGTTCGCGCCGGAAAACATACGCAGCTACTCGGCAACGGACGGCGTGGCCGGCATGAGCCTTGGCGTCGTGCCGCAATCGCAGGCGAATTTGCTCAAGGTCAACAGCGACGTCACGAAGCGAATCGAGGAGCTGCAATCGACGCTCCCGGCTGACATCGACCTCTCGATCAACATTGACAACGCGATGTTCATTCGAGCTTCAATGAAGGAAGTTGCGAAAGCACTATCGCTTGCACTATTCCTCGTACTGGTCGTCATCTATGCCTTCATCGGCACGCTGCGGTCTCTTGTGTGGATGTGGTCCCTGAGATAGGCGGCTTGCGTGGCGATCTCTTCCTGGAACGGATCGGACGGTCCGGTGGCGCGGGGCGCGAGAGGCAGCCGTGCCGTGAAACGGGTCCAGCCATCGGTCCGCTCGTAGTGCGTTGAGCCGCCCATATCGTCTGCCAGCGACCCTACGACCGAAAGGCCGAGCCCCACTGAGCCGAGAGTGAGTGCTTCGCGGCCGCCGTGGACGTATCTGGTGAACAGTCGGGGCTCCATTTCGGTCGGCACCCCGGCGCCGTCGTCTGCCACAGACAGCTCCAGCATTCCATCGCGCTGCGTCGCCGTCATCCGAATGCTTGGGCCGCCATGGCTGTATGCATTTGACAACAGGTTGCGCAGGATCTGGCGGACGCGCACTGGGTCCCCCCAGCACTCGTTGTCGGTTATCAGGACGTCAACTGCGGGACCATGGTGCTGCATTGAAGCCAGCACGGCGTCCACCTCACAGCGGACGTCGACCACCTCGTTCTTGTAGACGAGGGCGTTGGTTTCGACACGCGCCGACACGAGCAGGTCTTCGACCATACGCGCCAACTCGGCGGATTCGTGGTTGATGAGACCAATGAGGTCCATCGCCGACCGGGGGTCGACGAGGCCCGATTCGAGAAGCACTTCGGAGAATCCGAAGATCGAGGTGAGGGGGGTGCGCAGCTCGTGCGAGATGTAGCCGATGAACTCGTCCTTGGCCCGGACCACGTCACGCTCGGCCTCCAGGCGAGCGTCGAGCTGGATTTCGGCCGCACGCAGCTGACGGCGAGCCGCGTAGCGATAGGCGAGGATCGCACCAAGGGGCAGGAAGAACGCAACGAGGAAAGTGACGATGTCGCCGAGCCGGTTCGCGGTGGCCCGGGTGCTCGTCAGGGTCGCTTCCTGTGTGGTGCGGAGGGCGCTCAGTTCGTCTCGCAGTTGTTCGAAGCTCTCCACTGCCGGCCCGCTGAGAGTCTCTCCGGCCGCGTCGATCTGACCGGATCGGATCAGTTCGATTACCTCGCCGGCGGCCGCCACCGCGGCCGGGGCCAGGCGAGTGATCTCCCCGTCCTGCTCGCTAGCTTCGACGAGTTCGGCGATCCGTGCGCTGAGCTCTTCGAGCGTCTTCACAGCCTCAGCCACGGCAAGCTCCATCGTGTTCGCATCGGCTACACCGAGGGCGTTGTCCTCGGCCAGCAGGACCGCCTGGCCCAGGGCCTTGAGGGCGAGGTCGTTGGCGCCCAGAGCCGCCTCCGTCCTCGTGAGGCCGAGTCCGTCGCCGGCGACCTGGGACGTCGCCCGCGCGTTGGACAGGAAGAGCGCACTAAGCACGAGAACGGTCAAGCCGGCAGCTACCGACCATTTGAAGCCGGAACGGCGCGGGTTCGCCGCCGCTCCTCCTGGTTTGTGAGTTTCTTGCATAGTGACGCCGTCGCCGCTTCGGAGCCTTCCCTTTGAGTCGGCAGAAACCCGGCTCGTCAGGAGGGTCAATTCCGGGTACGGACCGGGTAGTCTCATGGCTTGTGGACATTGACTTCTGGGTGGATCCGATATGACCGTGGTGCTGGGTGACGGCCAGGTGGGTCGTCGAGGTGGTGGCGCCAGAGCGCGATCTCGAGATCACATGGCAGCCGATAAGCCTGCTGGTCAAGAACCAGCCGGCGG
>CAMYJM010000495.1 GCA_947258635.1 uncultured Acidimicrobiaceae bacterium | reverse complement strand
GTGATGGCGGATTTTGTCGAGGTCGCCAACGAGGATGATCTGGCGCGGCGAGTCGCCGAGCTCGGGCAGGAGATCAGTGCCGACTACGTGGACCGGGAGCCGGTGATGGTCGGTGTGCTCAATGGCTGTGTGCCCTTCTTCGCCGATTTGGTGCGAGCCATGTCGATCGATCTCGTCGTCGACTTCCTGTCGCTGACGCGTTTCGACGGCAGCGGCCGGGTCGGGATGGCGCTGGACGCCGGGGTTCCCCTCGCCGGGCGCGACGTGATCCTCGTGGAGGACATCGTCGATACCGGGCTGACCTTGGTCACGTTGCGCAAAGTGCTCGAACTCCACGGGCTCGCTTCTCTGGCAACGGTGGCGCTGCTGGACAAGGCGCCCCGCCGCATCGTCGATGTGCCGCTCGAGTACCGCGGCTTCGAGGTCGGCGATGAGTTCTTGATCGGATATGGGCTCGACTGGAATCATCTCTACCGCAACGCTGCAAGCCTGTGGGCCGTGATGGATCTCTCCGTTCTGCAGGGAGACCCCGACGTTTTTGTCCCCTACGTGTATCCCACGGCTGTGTGACGGCGGGGCTCCTAATCGCCGTCGCAGTGATAGGCTGGCACTATGACGGAACCCGTGCCGATGAATCTTGTAGGTGTTCGGATTGAGCTGCCGACCAACACTCCGATCTTGCTCCTGAAGGAGACATCGGGAACGCGGTACTTGCCGATCTGGATCGGAGCGAACGAGGCCACCGCCATCGCGCTCGCCCTCGAAGGTGTACAACCGCAACGGCCGCTCACTCATGATCTGTTGAAGATGGTGGCCGAGACGCTCGGCGCCAAAGTGGATCGTGTGGTCGTAACCAACCTCGAGGACGGGACCTTCTTCGCCGATCTGGTGATGACCCGCAACGGCGAAGAGGTGATTGTCAGCTCACGGCCCTCCGACGCGATCGCTCTGGCTGCTCGCACCGACGCTCCGCTGTTTGCCGCGCCCGAGGTCATCGACGAAGCCGGAGTCGAGATCCAGCTCGACGGCCAGGAAGAGGAAATCGAACGCTTCCGCGAATTCCTCGACGATGTCGTCCCGGAGGACTTCGAGGGCCACATCAAGTAGAGCGCTCCCGCTCGTTCCCGCCCGGGCATCTCCCCCCGTACCTCCTCTGAGAGCTGCCCGCGGTTTCGACGATGCGGTCTGAGTTGAGCAGTCGCGCAACCGGGAGTGGTCCGCATCCCGCAGGGAGCAGTGAGGACTGGATGGAGCCAGACGGGAGTCTGGGCTAAGCGGCGCGATAGGCCCCCTTGCCGGCGAGAGTCCGCGACCAGCCTCAACCAGGAAACGATCACCATCCTGGCCGGACGGGATTTGCTGATCGGCGCTACGCCTAGGTCGGAATGTCGAGGATCAGGCCGATGACATCCCGGATCTGGCCAAGAACCAACGGCCCGGTGTTGCCGCGTACCTGTTCGACCCGCCGGGTCGACACCGCCCGTACGTGCTGACATTGCGCAGCCGACCGTTGCTGGAGTCCATTCGTGTCGTCGGGTTCGATCGTGATCTCCGACGTGAAGCCCCTGATAGTGGTGGTGAGCGGCACGACTTGTATCACAGTGGGTTGCGCATCGAGGACGCGCTGCGCCGTGATCAGCACAGCAGGATGGCGGAACCCGGCCTCGCGACCTTCGGGGAGTCCGAGGTCGAGGTCGATGACGTCACCCGAGGTCAGCATCGAGCCAGTCGACTTCGTCCGTGGTCAAGACTGCGGTGAGCTCTTCGCCGATCCGGTCTTGGCGGAGACGTCGTACGGCAAGCGCGACGGTTTCGCCGACAGTGGTGCCGAGCTCGTCGGCGAGTCGTTTCAACTCCTGATGGGTTGTCTGGTCGATGCGCACACTCGTACTCTGCATGCACATCAGCATACAGCATCGCATGCATAAGTGGTAGGGGTTCGCGCTTCGTTGAACCGCTCATCAGATCACTCACCCCTGTGAGCGTTATCGCGCGGCTAGCGCCGTCCTCGATCCGGCAGTTCTGCGGCGTGGAGATCGATGTGCGGTGCTGTACAGGAGCGAAGACGGCGCACCCGGAGAAGACAAGGAGGGAACGTCACCTTCGGTCCTCTCGGACCTTCCAGCGTGACCGGCTTTCACCCTCAGATGCCGACTCTTCGGTAAGTCATTGCTCCGAGCACACCGTCGCTCTCAAGAATGCTGCCAATCACCTCCACCTGTCAACCCCGGTCCGCTCACGAGATGAGGGTTATGTGGGTAATCCGTCCTCGATCCAGGG
>CAMYJM010000494.1 GCA_947258635.1 uncultured Acidimicrobiaceae bacterium | reverse complement strand
CCGGCATCTTCGATCACATCGTGGTGGCCGTCGTGGCCAACCCGTCGAAGGCGCCCATGTTCAGCACCGAGGAACGCAAGGAGCTGCTCGAGGAGTGTGTCGCCCAGTGGGACAACGTGGAAGTGGACTCATTCTCGGGGCTGCTCGTCGACTTTGCGTCCCTCAAAGGCGTCGACATCATCGTCAAGGGCCTGCGGGCCATGACCGACTTCGACTACGAATTCCAGATGTCGCAGATGAACCGCCACCTGTCGAATATCGTCACCATGTTTGTGGCCACGAAGCCCGAGTACGGCTATCTGTCGTCGTCGCTCGTCAAACAGGTCGCCGGCCTCGGCGGCACCATCGACATGTTGGTCCCGGAACAAGTCGCCAAGGCGCTCAAGGAGCGATTCGCTGATGGCCGCTGACGCCACCCCCCGCCAGCCTCCTCCGATTCCGGGCGAGCTGCTCGATACGCTCGAGCAGCTGGTCGCCGAGGTCGAGGAAGCCCGGCCGGTTCCACTATCGAACAACGTCAGGATCAACCGGGAGGAGTTCGTGGGCCGGTTGCGTGAGCTGCAAGAGGCGCTTCCCGAGGAACTGCGAGCGGCGCGCTGGATGGTGCGCGAGCGCGAGAAGTACGTGGCCCGAACGAACGAGCGTGCCCGCGAGATGTTGAGCAAGGCCAAGAGCAGGTCCGAGGAGATGGTGTCCGAATCGCATATCGTTTCCGAGGCCGTCGAAGAGGCCAACCGTCTGGTGCGCAACGCCGAGAAAGAGGCGGAGCGAATTCGGCTCGAGGCTGAAGACTATGCGGAGCGTCATCTCGCCGAAGCCGAGACGGTCCTCGGTGAGCTGCTGCGCTACGTCCGCGAGGCTCGCTCCGAGCTCCACGAGAGTCGCCCGGCAACGGCTGAGCCACCCCTTTCTCAGTAGGACCCATGAGCCCATTTGAGATCCGGGTGGCGGACCTGCGCCGATCACGAGCCGTCGAGCGGGACGTCGACTTGGCCGCTGCCGTCGACTGGCACCTCGAGCTCTCGCGGCTCGAGCCGAGCCCCGACGGAGGGCCCAACCTGAGCCTGGCTTTGACTCTGAGTCCCGTGGTCGGTGGCCTCCTGGTCCACGGCGAAGGCACCTGTACGGTCCGTCACACCTGCCGCCGGTGCCTCACCGACTGGACCGAACCGATGACCGCGCCGATCTCGGCCCTGTTTGCCGACGAAGCGGGTGAGGAGGACGAGGTCTTCGAGCTCAGAGACGTGATCGATGTCGAGACGGCGGTACGCGACGATGTCCTGACCGCCATGCCCCTGGGTCCCATCTGTCCGGAAGGTTGTATTTCACAACTTGTTGAGGGACGGGAAAACGACTTGAATACTCCAGCCCCCGCAGAGGACGACTCTGCGGATGGCACTCCAGACGATTCAGGATTAGAGGGTTCGCCCTTTGCCATTCTCCGGGATCTACTGGATCGAGGAGACTGACTCCAGAGAGGGACCCCAATGGCGGTACCAAAGAAAAAGATGTCGCGCTCTCGCACTCGCCGTCGCAAGGCGCATTGGAAAGTGAGCGCGCCGACAACGGCCGCTTGCAGCCAGTGCGGTGCACAGCACCTGCCCCACCGGGCGTGCTCCAACTGCGGTACCTACAAGGGCCGCGAGGTCATCGAAGCCTCCTAAAGGAGTCCAATGCGGCCGATCGCGGTGGACGCTATGGGGGGAGACCACGCTCCTGAGCAGCTTGTGCTCGGGGCGCGCGATGCCGTTGCGCTCGGTTACGAGCCCATCCTGGTCGGCGACGTCTCGAGGATCCAGGCGCTGCTCTCACCCGAGGATGACATCGCAGTTGTGGCGGCGTCCGAAGTGATCGAGATGTCCGACGATCCGGGCCGGGCCATTCGTGAGAAGAAAGACGCCTCCGTGTCGGTTGCGGCCCGGATGGTCGCCGCCGGCGACGCCGCGGGCATGGTCTCGGCGGGGTCGACGGGGGCCGCCCTCACGGCAGCCGCCTTCATCATCGGCCGCATCGACGGCATCGCCCGTCCCGCGATCGCGTCGATGTTTCCGCATGGAGAGGTTGTGCTGGATTCGGGGGCGAATCTTTCATGTCGACCGGAGCACCTCGTGCAGTTCGCCATCATGGGAGCGGCCCTCGCGGAGATACGCAACGGCCGGGCACCGGCTCGCGTGGGATTGGTGAACATCGGTGAGGAGCCGGGCAAAGGACGTGATCTCGAAAGGGAAGCGTTTGCGACTCTGCAGGCTCTCGCCGGCATCGAGTTCGTCGGCAATCTCGAGGGCCGCGACATCGCCTCGGGC
>CAMYJM010000493.1 GCA_947258635.1 uncultured Acidimicrobiaceae bacterium | reverse complement strand
GTGGCGGCGGCGCCGTGGGGCTCCGCCGGGATCCTTCCGATACCGTGGGCGTACATCGCACTGATGGGAGGCGAAGGGCTGACCCTGGCGACTTACGCCGCCATCTTGAACGCCAACTACATAGCCAGCCGGCTGGCGCCGCACTACCCGATCCTCTACACCGGGGAGGGCGGCCTCGTGGCTCATGAGTGCATCATCGATCTGCGGCCGCTCAAGGCGGACTCGGGGGTGTCGGTCGACGATGTCGCCAAGCGTCTCATCGATTTCGGCTTCCACGCGCCCACCATGTCGTTCCCGGTGGCGGGAACGTTGATGATCGAGCCGACCGAGTCCGAGTCGCGGCGCGAATTGGATCGCTTTTGCGACGCCATGATCAAGATCAAGGAAGAGATCGACGCGGTGGCCACCGGAGTGATCGCCCATGAGGACAGCCCGCTGTATCACGCTCCGCACACCGCCGAAGAGGTTGTGTCCGACTCCTGGGACCGGATGTACCCGCGGGAGCAAGGCGCCTACCCCGTGGCCTCGCTGCGCGCCGACAAGTATTGGCCCCCGGTCGGCCGCGTCGACAACAGCTACGGAGATCGCAACGTGGTGTGCAGCTGTCCTCCGATCGAGGCGTACATCTGAGTGCGTATCGCGTAGCGCGTGTCACGGATCTCGCCACTTGGGGCTTGCGAGAGAATCGGAATCGTTGTGTCGTCCGTAGAGTGTTTGCGTGAACCGGCTGCACCGACGCTACTGCGCCTCTGAGGAGTGGCGCGATCTGATGGTCGGCGAGATCCTCCCGTGGGCGCTCGAAGGCGTCGACCTCGAGGGACCGGTGCTGGAGATCGGGCCGGGACCGGGCCTGGTCACCGAGGCGCTGGTCCGCTTCGGAGTCGCCGACCTCACCTCGATGGAGATCGAGCCGGCCGCAGCCGAACTGCTCCGCCAGCGGTACGGCGATCGGGTGCGCGTCGAGACGGGCGACGCCGCCGCAATGCCGTTTGCGGACGCGTCGTTTTCCGCCGTCGTCTGCTGCACCATGCTCCACCACGTGCCCACCGCCGCGGCGCAGGATCGGGTCCTGGCAGAATCCCGCCGCGTCCTGCGCCCGGGCGGGGCATTTGCCGGCAGTGACAGCCGCACCAGTTTGCGTTTTCGCCTGTTCCACATCTTCGACACTCATAACCCGGTCGACCCGTTCACGCTGGCCGAGCGGCTGGCAGAGGCAGGGTTCGACGATGTGTTCGTCGACCCGGTCGAGGGTCGATTCCGATTCCGGGCGACCGCGCCGCACTAGGTACCCTCCAGCCCATGGACATTGGCATTCAGCTTCCTGAGATCGAACGATTCGTGCCCTGGCCGGAGTACCGGGACATGGCGGTGGCCGCAGAGGGGGCCGGGTTCGACTCCCTGTGGCTTGGGGACCACCTTCTGTACGACAAGCCGGACGGTGCGAAGGGACCGTGGGAATGCTGGACCTTGCTGGCGGCGATCGCGGCGGTGACGGAGCGGCCGCTGCTGGGACCGCTGGTGTCGCCGACGGCATTCCGGGGGCCGGCGCTTCTGGCGAAGATGGCCGGGACCGTAGATGAGATAGCCGGCGGTCGGCTGGTTCTCGGGCTCGGCTCTGGTTGGAACCAGCGCGAGTTCGACGCATTCGACTTCCCATTCGACAAGCGGGTTGCCAGGTTCGAGGAGGCCTTTGCCGTCATCACCGCCCTCATCCGGACCGGTCACGTCGACTTCTCAGGCGACTACTACCGGGCTCCGAACACCGAGTTGGTGCCGCCGCCGCGGCCCGATCTCCCCATCATGATCGGCTCGACCGGGCCCCGGATGCTGGCGATCACGGCCGGCGAGATGGATTGGTGGAACGAATGGTGGAGCCACTTCGGCAATTTCCCCGACGGCCTGGTTCCGTTCGTCGATCGGGTTGACGGCGCCCTTCGCGCGTCCGGCCGCGACCCTGACGAGGTCGTGAAGTCGGTGGCGCTGCTGGTTCGACTCCCCGGCGGGGAGGGCCGGCTGATGGGCGCCGCGGCCGAGGCAGAGCCGATCACGGGGAGCCCGGCGGATATCGCTGATCAGATCCTGCGGTTCTCACCACTGATCGATCACGTGCAACTCGTCGTCGATCCGATAACGGTGGATTCCATCGAGGCCCTCGAACCCGTGGTCGGGCGCGTGCACCGCGGCTAGGAGCCTGCTGAGCAATCCAATTGCGGCGTCTCTGCGGCTCTCATCGCCCCTGCCTTCGCCCGACGAACTCGAAGTATCTACTGATACTCCTTCGCTCGCCGGACTGTGGCAGATGACGA
>CAMYJM010000492.1 GCA_947258635.1 uncultured Acidimicrobiaceae bacterium | reverse complement strand
GGTGAATGTGTCGTCTCCGAAGTAGTTCTCTGCGGGGACGTATTGAAATGAGCCGTCACCGTTCAAGGTGGCGGTGCCGTGCGCCGGCCCGTCGACCAGTGCGGCCGTGAGCGCCAGGCCAAGATCGTCGCTGTCATTCGCCAGAACACCGAACTCGGCGTTCACGGTGAGCGTGGTGTCCTCGTCGGTCGTGTAGGCGTCGCCTTCTGCGACCGGGGCCTGGTACCGGTAGAACAGCGAGTCGTAGAGTCCGCTGGCGGCGCCGGACGGGTCATAGGCTTCGAAGTCGTGACCGCCCTCGAGCGAGACGGCCCCCACGAGGGTGGACATGCGAATGGAGTCGAAGACCGCGCCGGCCTGGATGGTCCACAGGCAGTTGTCGTTGGGCCCGCTGTCGGGTCCCGAGTCACTGGGGTCGGCGCATGCCGCGGCGCCGCCGTCGCCGACGGTGGTGGCGGTGTACGGGAACGTCATGTTGGGGGTGAGAGTGGCCCCGTTCTGATTGTTGTACGCCGCGATGCTGCTGCCGGTCAGCAGCTGGTGGGATTGAATCACGACATCGTTTGATACCAACTCGACCTTTATCCAGGCGTTGCCTTTGGCTTCGACGTCGAGTCGCAGTTCGAACCAGCTGTTTCCGTTGCTCTCGATGATCAGCTGCTCGTTGCCGCTCGTCTCCGAGCAGGGGGTTCCGTTGGACCCGCCCGACTTGACGCCGATGCCATGGTCGAAGATCCCGGGCCCCTTGACACCGCCCCCGGTCAGGGCGGCAGCAGTCAGCGTGACGAGAGGACCATCGGCACCACTGGTGGGGCTGATGACACAGCCACTGGCGCCCTGCCTGACCGGCTGGACGATCTGTGTGGGCCCCGCGTCCCCGTAGGTGAAGGCGTCCCCGCTGGACGTCATGTGGAGACGGTCGGCGTCGGGGTCTGGTGCTCCCAGAACGGGAAGCACGAAGGCGAAGAGCATCATGCCGGCGCCTGCAATTACGGACATCACCAACCGGCGAATAGGGGTCGTCTTGTTCATTTGCCTAGTTCTCCCAACCCTCAAAGCAAATATGGTTGATTCAGCTGACCACGTCAGGTAGCTTGTGGCTCGCTGCTCATCGGACGAGGCATCGTACAACCGTTGGGTGGCAGCGCAACCGATTACCAGCCCGGTATGACCTGGTTTGTGGTGGCCCATCGTTCAGGGGGATCGGTGGGCCACCACAATCGCGTAGGCGATGTTTGGTAATTCGCGTCGGCGGTGTTTGGTAACTTGCCACCCGTGGATGTCACCTACGAAGTCGGGGAGTTGGCGGCTGAGATCGGTCGGGTTCTGGGGCGCGCCTTCCCCGACGAGATCTGGGTGAAGGGCCAGATCCGCAATCTGAGCCGCGCCCGGAGTGGGCATGTGTATTTCGCTCTGATCGACGCTGCCGCGGCGGGTGACAGTGCGGCCGCCCAGCTTCCGGTGACGCTGTTTGCCTCGGACAAAGACGCGATAAACCTGGCCCTGGTTCGGGCCGGCGCCGGGCGGATGGACGATGGGGTCGAGGTGCGCATCCGGGGTCGCCTCCAGCATTTCCCGACTCGGGGCGTCGTCCAGCTACGCATGACGTGGATCGACACCGACTTCACGCTGGGCAGACTGGCCGCGGCCCGGGCGGCGCTGCTGCGTCGTCTCAAGGCGGCCGGTCACATGGAACGCAACCGGGCGCTGGCCATGCCGCTGCTCCCTTTGTCCGTCGGCCTGGTTACGTCGCTCGGCAGCGCCGCTCACGGCGACTTCATGGAGACGCTGCGCGGCTCGGGTTGGGCGTTTCGGGTTCTCGAGGTCGATACCCGGGTGCAGGGGATCGATGCGCCCGAGTCGATCGTCCGGTCCATCCTCGCGCTGCAGGACCGGGTCGACGTCATTGCGATAGTGCGCGGCGGGGGATCGGCTCTCGACCTGGCAGCCTTCGATGCGGAATCCGTCGCCGTGGCGATCGCTACCAGCGAAGTCCCGGTGATCACCGGGATCGGCCACGAAGTCGACTCACCGGTTGCCGGGGAAGTTGCCCAAGTTGCCGCCAAGACACCCACCGCGGCGGCCCAGTTCCTCGTGGACCGGGTGGCCGATGCCGCTCGCCGCCTCGAATCGACCGCCGTCGCCGTCGGCGGCCTGGCCGAGCGGGGGTTGCGAACCGCCATCCGGTCGCTCGATCGCCGTGCCGCGGCAACGGCCGGCGCGGCCCGGCTCCAGATGCGGGCGGCCCGCCGCCTGCTCGACCGATCGTCGAATCGGGTCGCCGGAGCCAGCCGGCTAACCGTCGTCC
>CAMYJM010000491.1 GCA_947258635.1 uncultured Acidimicrobiaceae bacterium | reverse complement strand
CAATTGGCGCTCCCGATTGCCCCACACAGCCACGTTGGCCACGCCGGGCACGCCAAGCAGTTTCGGGGTGATGTTCCAGCGGGCGAGCACCGACATCTGGATCAGCGACAGCTCGTCGGAAGTCATGGAGATCATCATCGCCCGGTTCGTTGCCGACAGCGGCTGCAGCAAAACCGGGGTGCTGGCCACCGCCGGCAAAGTGAACGCAGCAGACAGCGGTTCTTGCGCCAGCTGCCGTGCCGTCAAATGGTCGGTGCCGGGCTCGAAAACGAGTTCGATTTCGGAGAGGCCCGGAACAGATTTGGATCGAATATCCGCAACGAAGGGGATGGCGGCAAGGACCTCTTCAAGTGGAACGGCAACGAGCCGTTCGACCTCGGCCGCGGACAGACCCAGCGCCTCCGTCTGGATTACAACGCTCGTCTGTTCGAATTCCGGATAGACGTCGACCGGAGCCGCGCGGAGCTCGACGACGCCGGCAACGATGATCATCGCAGCGACCGCGATCACTCCAACTCGAAGCCGTTTGCTCGATCCGGCGAACACGCTCCTCATGAGTCACCACCGCGCGTCTCAGCAACGGCGTTGGTCCTGCGATGGCCCATCGGATGCGACCCGATCCCTCCGCAGCCGTCGAGAAGCTGCGCTGCCCTCATCCGCGGCGCTGTCGGCATCCCCAATACCGTCCCTCTGTGTCAGCCCGATGGGGCCCCTCGTGCCCCGCGAGTTCCTGACCGCCTGCTTACACGGTCCTGAACCGAATATAACCGAGAGGAAGCAAGGAATGCGGGGCTGGGTCAAAATGGGTCAGTGACGCCGGGATGCCTACGGCCGATTCGACTTCCGCTGCAATCGTTGGGCGGGGATTCACCCGGCGTTGACGATGCCGATCAGCCTCATCCGGCCACCCGTGCTCAGAGCCGGGTTGCCCCCCCAAATAGGCGGAGTGTGACCTAACATTGGTGGCAGAGTCCGTTATGGCGCGGTAGCGGCTCACTTGGGCTTGGTGGTGCGAGCAAGGCGGAAGGCATGGCTGGTCTGGTTTTTTGGCTCTTGTGGGTGACGGTCACTGCGTATCTGTATCAGCAGTGGCAGCGGTACGAGCCGACCAGGATGTTCATCGACGGCGCCGCGGCCGCGGCGGCGCTTCCATTGGCTTTGATGGCGAGCCTGGCGATAGCTTGATCAGACCGGGCCGCGACGGCTTTTGGTGACGCGCCGCGGACCCGGGTACCGATCCGCTCCGGTGTCCCGCGTCAGCAGGTCACAGTGATGCTGAAACCTCCGTCGAGGAAGGCGCCGGCCGAGCTGATGATGCCCACTCCCACCGTCTCAGCGGGGCGAAAGCCGCCGGTCGACGCGACTGCGGTCCGGATCGGCAACGCCCCGTTCTCGGCGAGCGGCGTCACGTTGTACGCACAGGCCGAGACGTCCCGATTGAACGTGACTTGGTAGGTCCCCGCCCCGGTGCGGATGGCGGACACGACCTTTTCGCCGCGAACGAGTGTTCCACCGCTATCGACGACGGCCCAGCGCTCGGTGACGAATCGTTCGTTGGCCGCGGCTTTCGTGTGGAAGTGCTTGCGCGCCAGATGCGCCAGGCTCCCGTCGTGCGCAGCCACGCCGGTCACCGGCACGAGAGCCAGAGCGAATAGGGCGATCAATACCAGCCACGACGCAGTGCGGTTGCTGATTCTCACACGGTTCTCCTTTTGATCGGGGTCTCGAGCCGGTGGTGCATGGGCTCGAATCTGCAGACTCCACGTTACGCGATCGGGCCGGGGTGCGCCGCGTGCTAGGCCGGCCGACCGGGAGGATCGGGACGCGCAGGGGCCGGCCAAGCGGCCGGCCCCTCCAACGAGACGAGCGTCGTGACGCGCCGCGGTGCGTGTCCCTAGGGCGCCATCAGGAACGACAGCTGGCCACCCTCGACGAGATCACCATCCGTGATCCGTGAGTCGGCATTGAAGTCATCCTGATCCTCGATGCCGTGGGCTTCGACGACGAAGAGGAACAGCGTGCCTTTCTTCTCGCCGAACAGCGTCGACACATCGATGATGCCCGACGTCTCCCATTCTCCGGCGGCGCCCGCATCCTGATCGACCGGCGTGCCGGCCGTCGTCGGGTCGAGAACGACAGTGCGGTCGATGTTGGCGATACGCTCGATGTCGACACCGGTCGGCCGCATCCTCACGATGCCGGCCTCGTTCGGGTTGGCGGCACCCGGGCCGAACAGCGGCTCACCAGCGAGGGTGTCCTCCTCGGCCTCGTCCTCCTGTATGTAGAGGCGGCCATCGTCGGCCCAATCCAG
>CAMYJM010000490.1 GCA_947258635.1 uncultured Acidimicrobiaceae bacterium | reverse complement strand
TCGCCGCTCCAGGAGGCTCCGGACCACGAAGCGCCGCTCCAGGATGCTCCGTTCCAGGTGCCGCCCGACCAGCTGGCGCCGGCTGCGGCGAGGACCGACCACGAGGTACCGTCCCAGGTGTTGCCAAAGATGTCCTGCTCACCGTCGAGGACCACGCCGTCGGCCTCGATGCGGACCGTTCCCCGAGAGGCGTCGAGCGAACCCAGGCCGGTGCTCGAGCCGAATGTCTGTACCGTTCTCGGCGTTGGCTTGGTCGCCGCGTCATGGAGGCCCTCCAGCGTGAATGTGCCGGCTCCCTGGCAGATGTCGCCGACGCCGGGGATCGACCCGGCGTTGCCGACGATCAGGGCCTTGATCTGATCGGGATGGGCGTTCGGGCGTTGCTGGATGAGTAGGGCGACGCCGCCCGAGACAACAGCAGCCGCTTGCGACGTGCCGCTGCCCCTCATCAGAGTTCCGCTGATCGCATCCGGGTTGTTGACGGCCGACGTCGAACCCACCGCGTATGAGGACGCAATCGACTTGCCCGGCGCCACGATGTCTACGTAGCGGGCCTTGGTGCCGCAGCTGGAGAATCCCAGCACCTGGTCATCTGTCGGGTCGCCGGTGCCGTTCGGGTCTGAGGCTCCGACTGCGATCACGTATGGATTGGTCGCCGGGTTGCGCAGTGCCGTGCCGAGACCGTCGTTGCCGGCGGCGACAACCACAACGATTCCGGCTTTCCACGCTTGTTCGATGGCGTGCGAGAGGGGATCGACGAGGTGGGGCTGCACCGAGTCGGTTCCGAAGGCGAGGTTGAGAACTCTGATGTTCAGGTCGTTGTCGCTGCGATGTTGCACTACCCAGTCGATGGCCGCGATCACCTGAGAGACGTCGGTGACGCCGTTGCGGTCGGCCACTTTGAGGCTGACGAGCCGGGCCTCTGGAGCCATGCCGATGAACTTCTTCTTCTCTTTCGTGAGGTCCCGGATGCCCTCTTCTTGGCCGACCATGATGCCGGCTAGGTGCGTGCCGTGGCCAAAGGTGTCGACGTAGATCGTGTCGGCGCTCTGGGATTCGAAGGAGAGGTCGGGGCCGTGGATGATCTTGCCCGGATAGGTGAGCCCGGTTCCGGGAGACACGCCCGAATCGATGGTCGCGATGTCGACACCGGCGCCGCTATACCCGGCAGCCCACATCTGGGTTGCGAAGGTCACCGGGCCGGCAACGGTTCCCATGATGCCATTGGTGTCACGGTGGGCTTCCTTGCCGCTCCACTGCCGCAGGCTCGAGGAAGAGCTGTCCGAGAGTGTTGTGGCAGAGTCGTCCGACAGGGTCGTGGTGGAGCCGTCCGAGAGTGGTGCGGTGGAAACGTCTGCCAGCGACGTGGTGTAGGTGTCCGAGAGTGGTGTGGTGTAAGGGTCGGACACCGCCGTGGTGTACGTATCCGAGACGGTTGGGATGTAGGTATCCGAGAGTACGAGGGAGCTCTCGGAGAGGGTTGCGGTGGAGCCGTCGGAGAGTGTTGTCGTGTAGGGATCCGCCTCCGCCAGTTCGGCAGCCTGCGCCGGGGCCGCGGGCAGCATTAGGGCCATGGCAGCCGTCAGTGCAAACGCGGCAACGGCCGCAACCAGACGATTGCCGTGACGGATTTCCCAGGAGAGACCGGAAGGAGGTCCCGGTGGAGAACTGGTGAACTCCCAGGACAAGCCGAGTCGGCCCGTCCTATCGTTCCGACTTACCACGTAAAACCTCCCGTTGCGCCACTCGAGATATATCGGCAGGGGCCCGCGATTATTGGAAGTCCATTCGCGGTGATTCCGAACTGACTAGCGCGCCACGAAAGCCGGTTCCGCGGGACCCCGTCGGCGGCGGCCTGCCCAATCAAGTACTCCCTGGCTAGGAGACCTTTTTGGTAAAATCGCGACATGAAGCGCCGGGTTGTGGGACTCAGAGCTTTTGTCGGCGGGGCCGGGCTGATCGCCGGGCAAGTCGCCTACGTGAGCCTGCGCCGGCTGCCTCTTGGTGCCGAATACGACCCTTCGGGCACCTTTGGGCAGGCAACGCGGCCCCTGCTGCGACTCGCCGTGCTCGGCGACAGCTCCGTGACCGGCCAGGGCCTCGACAGCGTCGACGAGTCCTGGCCGCGGATCGTCGCCCGCCAGCCTGCCGACCGCTACCACGTCGAATGGCGCAGCTACGCCGCCGGTGGCGCTCGATCGGAGCAAGTGCTCTCCGAGCAGGTACCCGCCGCCGAAACCCGTCGGCATGATGTCGTCATCGTCTCAGTGGGCTCGAACGACATTCTGCGAATGACGCCGGCGTGGCGTTTCGA
>CAMYJM010000489.1 GCA_947258635.1 uncultured Acidimicrobiaceae bacterium | reverse complement strand
CCCGCATACCCGCTCCTCGAAGTGCGGCCGGGGATGACGCTGACCCACACCGGCTCGCAGTTCACCGGTGACGTGGCCGGGTTCTCACCGGGTGATCGCGTGGTGCTGGTCGACGACACCGGACGGCGCGAATTGTTCAAGGCGCATGACGGCGCCTTCTTGCACAAGGGAGTGCGGGTGGCGTTGCGGGCTCCGGCGACCGCCGACGAACCAAGACGCCGGTTCACTGCATCGGGATCGGTATCCGCCGGCGATAGGCGGGCCCGAGTGGCGCGCGCCGGCCGGATCTGGGTTGAGGGGATTCATGACGCCGAGCTGATCGAGAAGATCTGGGGCGACGACCTTCGTGCGGCAGGAGTCGTCGTCGAACCGATGCACGGCGCGGATGACCTTGCGGCGGCAGTGGCCGACTTCCAACCGGGCCCGCAGCGGCGCCTTGGCGTTTTACTGGACCACCTCGTCTCCGGTTCTAAGGAATCCCGGATCGCAGCCGCCGTGAGCGACGACAACGTCTTGGTGTGCGGTCATCCCTACGTCGACATCTGGCAAGCGATCGCACCCATCACCGTCGGCATCCCGGATTGGCCATCCGTGCCCAAGGGCGAGCCGTGGAAAGACGGTGTGCTGCGCGCTCTCGGCATGGAGGTCGCCTCGGGAGAATTCTGGGGACGGGTGCTGGATGCGGTCTCGACGTACCGGGATGTAGAGACGCCCCTCGTCAATGCGGTGGAGCAACTCATCGACTTCGTCACCGTCACCGAGTGAGATGCGCCGCTAGACGCCAGCGTCGCGATGGGCTGCGGCCACCAGCCGGGCCTGGAAGTGCCCCAGACCATGGCTGGTCTTCAGCCAATCGACGACTTCTGCGAAGCCACCGGGGTCGGCGGCACGTACCTCGCCTACCCAGGCGGCGACCGACTTCCCCGTGGCGGACTCGAGGTTGGCTGCCATCGTCACCCGCTTCTTTTCGTGGGGACCGGGACTCACGCCCAGAGCCGGTCGAGGACGTCGAGCCACAGCTGCGTGGTGAGCTTGAGCGAGTCGATGTCGATCCGCTCGTTGTGGCCGTGGAACCGGTTCATGAACTCGGCGAGGGGCACTCGGGGGCTGAGCAGTCCGGCGCCGTAACTGGGAACACCGCGGTGGCGGAAGAACCTGGCGTCGGTGCCGCCGGTGACCATGCTCGGCAGGACCTGAGCCCCCGGGTAGGCCACTCGGACGGAGTCCGCTAGGGCGTCCCACAGCTTGGTATCGGTGGGGGAGGAGGTGGCGCTCATGTTCTGGCCGGGGAACATCCTCTCCCACTCCACGGATCCCATCAGGTCTTCTCCAATGGCGGCGCGCAGGTGGGCGTCAACGTCATCCTGGGTATCGCCGGGCAGGATACGAATGTCGACGATCAGCTCTGCCGTGTCCGGAATGGTGTTGGCCTTGCCGCCGCTGGAAAGCACATTGGGGCTGAAGCTCATGTGAGAGCACGAGTGAAGGTTGCGCGCCATTCCCGGATCGATCTCGGCCAGTGCGTCGTGGAGGCTGGCCGGATCGAGCAGTCGCTTCTGCGCCTCCGCGGACAGTCCTAAGGCCTGCAGACGGGCGGCGAACATCTCGTCGAGGCGGGGCCCCGGATCGTAGGCGGCGATGCGGCGCACGATTTCGGCCGATTTGATGAGGGCACTGTCAACGCCGAAGGGCATCGAGCCGTGTCCCGGCTCACCGTGCACGGTGATGCGGCGACCGCCGCCGCCTTTCTCTCCGGTGGTGAGGAGCACCACGGTGCCGTCCGGATTCATGATCGGAGTACCGCCATACTCGGTGAGCACGTAGTCGCAGCGCAGCGCGTCCCATTCATTGTCAACCAGGGGTTTCGCCCCGTGCTCACCTCCGTGCTCTTCGTCGGCAACCGCGAAGTAGACGATGTCGCCCGGGTAACGCTTGCCGGATCGGACCACCTCGCGGAATACCACGGCCATCGACGAGGTGAGGTTCAGCATGTCGACGGCGCCGCGTCCCCAGATCTCCCCATCGATCAACTCGCCGCCAAACGGGTCGACATCCCAGCCGGCGGGATTGACCGGAACCACGTCGGTGTGGCCCATGAGACACACGGCCGGCGCCTCCGGATCGGTGCCCTCATAGCGGGCCACCAGCGACGTCCTACCGGGCAGGGTCTCGAACATCTGGATATCGACGCCGGGACTCTCGATCTCGTCTCTCAGCATCTCGGCGTTGCGGACCTCGTGACCGGAGTCCGGCGTGCCCTCGTTCACACATTGGTTGCTGATGAGTGCCTGGAGGAGCTCTACGGTCTCGTTGTTGA
>CAMYJM010000488.1 GCA_947258635.1 uncultured Acidimicrobiaceae bacterium | reverse complement strand
AGCCATCGTCAAGGCAGCGGATGTTGGCGTCTACGTTCCCAAGGCCCTCCCCAATGCCAAAGTCGAGTTGATGGTCATCGTCGACACGCCGACTTGATTCGTGATCGACCCGCGGCACGCCCGTGGCGGGGGGCTTCAGCCCGAGCTATGTTGATCCACAATCCGCCCTGTCACCACCGTCACCGATCGATGCAGCGCAAGACCACTGGAGATTCGGGAGAATGACCCCAGCCACGTGGACGGCCCCCGGGGCGCCTGGCGAGACGCTCCAGCGGCGAGGCCAACTGGCACTCACGATGCAAGAGGCCTTCACCGCCGCGGTCCGCTTGCGGGCGAACCGTCAGGTCGCCGCCAACGCCGACGCGTTCCGCGCGCAGATGAAGCAACTGCTGAGTTCCGCCGATCAAGAAGGCCGGCGGCTCGGCTACGCCGGCGACGACGTCAAACTCGGGATCTACGCATTCATCGTTTTCCTGGACGAGTCGGTTCTCAATTCGTCTCAGCCCATGTTCGCGCAGTGGCCTCTGAAACCCTTACAGGAAGAAGTGTTCGGGGGGCACATGGGCGGGGAGATCTTCTATCAGAACCTCCAGGGCCTCCTGGCGCGCCCCGATTCGGAAGACCTGGCGGACCTTCTCGAGGTTCACTGGTTGTGCCTCCTCTTGGGGTTCAAGGGGCGATATAGTGCCGACCCGGGGCAACTGAAGTCACTGACGGCGGCGCTGGCGGAGAAGATCATGCGGATACGCGGGGGGTTCGGCGAGCTCTCGCCCTCGTGGGCACCGCCATCCGGAGAGAGGGTGCCCGCGGCCAAGGATCCCTGGATTCCCCGATTGGGAATTGCGGCGGCCACACTGGCGGTCATCGCGATACTGCTGTTCATCGTTTTTCGATTGACGTTGCGGGCCGGGGTTTCCGACCTGCAATCCATCGGGTCGCAGATCATCGGATGAAATATTCGCGCATCACGGGCGCGCCATGAGTCGCCCCACGAAGATTTGGCTGATCGCAGGCGTCCTGCTCCTCGTCTACATGGTGCTGACGTGGTGGTTGGGAGCCATCGGCGACAGCGCTACCGAACGGCTGGTGCTCCGCCTGGGCCTGTGGTTCATCGGAATCGCCGCGGCGGCCGTCGTGTTGTGGTTCGTGTTGCGAAACGAGGCACAGAAGAGAAAGGCAGGGTTGGCGGACCGCGCTGAGGACGATGTCGACCGGGCGTTTGCGACGGCCAAGGCACATCTCGCCCGGGCACGCGTCGGCGGGAAGGCCGGCTTCAATAAGCTTCCCATGGTGCTGGTGTTCGGCCCGGAGAACAGCACCAAGACCACCACGGTGGTCAATTGTGGCCTCGATCCGGATCTGCTTGCCGGCGAGATCTATCGGGGCGAGGCCATCGCTCCGACCGAGGGCGTCAACATCTGGTTCTCGCACAAGACCGTCTTCGTGGAGGTCGGGGGCAAGCTAGCGACGGACTCCAGCCGCTGGTCGCGGTTGATCCGTCACCTGCACCCGGATCGGTGGGCCGCCGTGTTGTCGGGAGCGGCGCAAGCACCTCGGGTAGCCGTGGTGTGCTTCAGTTGCGAGGATCTCCTGCGCCAGGGTGCTTCCGAAGCCATACCGGCCGCGGCGCGCAACCTGCGCACCTTTCTCGGGCGCGTCTCTCAGGGTCTCGGGATCCGGCTCCCGGTCTACGTCGTCTTCACCAAGGCCGACCGGATTCCTCATTTCGCCGACTACATGCGCAACCTGTCCCGGGACGAGGTGCACGAGGTACTGGGATCCACGCTGCGGGTGCCGGTTGGGGGCTCGTTGGCCGCGTACGCCGACCGCGAGTTCCGGCGGCTCAGTGACGCCTTTCAGCAAATCTTCGTCTCGCTCTCCACCCAGCGGCTGAACGTCATGCCCCGGGAAGCGGCGGCCGATGTCGTCGGCAACGCGTACGAGTTTCCGAGGGAGTTTCGCAAGCTCACCGACCTGGCATCCCAATTGATGGTGGAGATGTGTAAGCCGACACAGCTCCAGGTGAGCCCGTTCTTGCGTGGCTTTTACTTTGCCGGGGTGCGCGCAGTCATCATGAGCGATGCGGTCGCGCCGGCGGCTCAGGCCCAGGCGGGCGCCGGAGGCATGGCCGCAACGAGTGTGTTCAATGCGCCGCAACCGATGGCGGCTCCGCCGCCGGCAGGGCCGGCCACGTCGCGTAAAGTGCCACAGTGGATGTTCCTCAACCGGTTGTTCCGTGAGGTCGTGCTCGGCGATCGCGTGGCCCAAGCCATCACCCAGAGCGGGACACGGCTCAATCTTCTGCGCCGGCTTGCGGTG
>CAMYJM010000487.1 GCA_947258635.1 uncultured Acidimicrobiaceae bacterium | reverse complement strand
GGGAGAGACAGTCCTGCTCCCCTACTTCGCAACCCGGTAATAGGTGTGGGTCGGGTCGGGGGTTTCGAGTTGTTCGAATATGGTGAAACCGGCGTCGGCAACTAGCTGCGCCAGCGTATCCGGGTCGAGGCCGAGGGCTCCCAGCCCGAGACCGTCTTCGGTGACGGTGGCCGAAGCCAGACAACTCGACACCGAATATCCGTACATCAGCGCCTGGACCGGATTGCGCCGATTCGACTCGTAGGTGGGCCCGCACCTCATCTCTTTGACCAGCCATGTCCCCTCCGGGGCCAGGGCGCCGCGGATCGCTTCCGCCGTCAGGTCGGGACGGGCCATGTCGTGCAGGCAATCCAGCGTCATCACCAGATCGAATCCCTGCTCGTCGAGAAGCGTTTCGCCACCCTCGAGATGAAACTCGACGTTGCCTCGCCCGTGAAAGCGCTCCCGGGCAACCTCGATCGCAGGCCCCGAGGAATCCATGCCGACGAAGGTGCTCTGGGGGTAGCGATCGGCCAAGCCTTCGAGAGCTACTCCGCCACCGCAGCCGATGTCGAGTACCCGACCTCCCGCCTCGAGCTTGGCAGCGACGCCGGGCAACATCGGGACGACGACCGCCGGCAGGAAATCGCGCAGCCAGGGGGCGTTCAGCCGATTGAGCTGGAGAGCCTGTTCGATACCCATCTCGCCGTACGTGAATCCGATGCCGGTCTGCATAGAGCGCTCCATGCGGTCGTAGTCTTCCCGGCTGAATCCGCCCCCGAACGCGGCGGTGGCGAAGAGCAGGCTGTCCTCATCGACCAGGACGGCAGCCTGCTCATCGGTCAGCGAGTAGAACCCGTCGTCCGAGCGCTCCACGAGGCCTGCCGCCGCCTGGCTGAACAGCCACTCCCGCAACCAGCGCTCATCGAGGCCGGTGGCGTCGGCCAGCAGCTCGGAGCTGGCGGGCCCCTGCGTATAGATCGCCTGGTACAGGCCGAGCCGGTCGCCTAGGTGCACCATCGCCGCCACCATTTCGCCCTGTTTGTAGTCCCAGACCTTGAGCGCAAAGGCTTTGGCCACGTCGAGGTCGAACGGCAATTGAGCTCCTTCCCGCGCTTCCGCAAACTACCGGCTAGCCGGGTGTGGGCGCCAACTCAGCCAGCAGCTCGCGCACACGCTGCTCGATCTCGTCGCGGATCGGCCGCACGGTTTCGATGCCCTGCCCCGCCGGGTCGGCCAGCTCCCAGTCGAGATAACGCACCCCCGGCACGTAGGGGCAGGCGTCGCCGCACCCCATCGTGACGACAACGTGGATCTTCTCCAGCATGGCCTCGCTCCAGGTCTGGGGCTGATAGCCGGCGATATCGATGCCGGCCTCGGCCATTGCCGCCACGGCGACCGGGTTGATGCGGTCGGCGGGTTCGCTGCCGGCCGAGAAGACCTCGATTGCGCCGCCGCCCAGATGCCGCATCCATCCTGCCGCCATCTGCGACCGCCCGGCATTGTGAACACATAGAAACAGCACACCGCGTGATACGCCCATGACCCACATTCTCGCACGGATGCGTATCTCACTTGGCGCCGGCAGTCCTACCTGGCAGCATCAGCAGGGTGATTTCACTGGCTGGGCCGTTCTTCATGTTTGCCACTCTGCTGGTGATCACAGGCGTGCCCAAACTCACCGACCCGGGCGGAACCGCTCGGGCGCTCTACTCGCTCGGGGTGCCGGCGACGCTGAGCACGGGTCGTGCGATCGGTGTCGTAGAGATCGGAGCGG
This sequence comes from uncultured Acidimicrobiaceae bacterium, assembly GCA_947258635.1. Lineage (GTDB taxonomy): Bacteria > Actinomycetota > Acidimicrobiia > Spongiisociales > UBA5794 > JAHEJX01. The sequence goes on along the minus strand of CAMYJM010000487.1, from coordinate 2,380 downwards.
GTCTGGCCGCACTTCTCGTCGGCGGGCGGCCGGCGGCGGCGGCAATGGCGATCGTCTACATCGGCTTCTCGGTGTTCATCGCGCTGGCGCTACGTTCCGAAGAGGTGAAGAACTGTGGCTGCTTCGGCAAAAAGGACGTCCCGCCGAGTGTCTTGCACCTGGGGATCGACCTGGTGGCGGCCCTCGTAGCGACCGTCCTCGTGGTGCGGCCCATCGGTGCCATCACCACCGTAATGGGTGAGACGCCGTGGGCCGGGGTCCCTCTCCTGCTGCTCGTGGTGCTCGGCTCCGCGCTCGCCCTCTTGGTGCTGAAGTTGTTGCCCGCGGCCCCCGCAGAAGCCCAGCCATGACGGTCCTCGTCGTGGCTGAAGCCGCGATCATCACCCTTCTGGCGATACTCGCGATTGGCCTGTCGGCATCGCCATCTACCCGATGGACGGGAAAGAGAGCGAACAACTCCTGAAGAACGCCGACCTCCTCAGCCGGCTCCACGATGTCGACGCCGCCGCCGGCACGGCGGAATCTGCCACAGTGGCTCGTGACATCGTGGGAGTCGGGCTCAACGGCCGGGTTGTCGGTGTCCGGGTGCGGGAACCGGATCGGCCGACATTGCTGGCGTTCATGTCAACTACCTGCGCCACTTGCAGTCATTTCTGGAAACGGTTCGGCGAAGCCAGAGCAATCGCCACGCTCGGCAAGATCCGTTTGATCATCGTCACGCACGGGGAGGGCTATGAGGTGCCGGCCGACGTCGCCGCCGTGGCCCCGGAGAGCATCCCGTTGGTGATGTCGTCGATCGCATGGCAAACCTACGGGGTTCCCGGGTCCCCATACTTCGTGAAGATCGCGGAGACGACCGGCCTGATCACCGCGAAGGGCTCGGCTCCCGACTGGGACGGCCTGCTCGATCTAGTCGGGGCGGGATCCGGCCCGGCCTCCCCCGACGCGCCGGGGGCAAGCTCCTAGAGGCCACCTGGTCGAACGGGGCCGCCCCGTCGCTGGTGGGCGTTCCCATTGACCGTGAACGACTCCGGATCGGCGTCCCGCAACGCCCGAAGGACGCGGGCCTTGGAGGGTCGGGGTACGGCGATCTTGATTGGCTCGACGGGCGCGAGTCTCGTCAAGGGTGCTCGTTGCGGACGCGGACTCTACCCCGCCGTTGGAGCTCGCCGGTGGCCCGTGGCCATCCCGTCACCTACAAGAATCGGGTGGTTTCCAGCCCTTCTTGTGACCCGGAGCGTAGGCTTCAAGGCGCGAGACTCTTGGGGGGAGAGGGGAGGCCCGTATGCGGCCTTGGAAGGGATTCGTTCTTCTAGCGACAATGGGGATGGTGGTGGCGCTCGCGGGCGTTGTGCCCGCCGGGGCATCCCACGGAGTCAACGGCAAAGTATGTATCGTCAACTCAATAGGCGGCCCGGACGACCCGTTCAACCTGGACACCGCGGCGGGCGCCAAGGACGCCCGGGCGAAGCTCCACGTCGATGTGGCGATCCTCGATGCGATGACCGAGACCGAGATCATGGCCAACATCGACTCGTTCGTCACCGCCGGTGACTGCGACTTGATAATCGGCATCGGTTTCATCTCCGGCGGCTTACTCGAGCCGACGATCGCGGCCAACCCCGCTCAGAGGTTCGCCGTCATCGATTTCGGGTTTGGAGGTCTCTACTCGAACGTGGCTGAGGTGGTCTTCAGGGTCGACCAGTCAGGCTTTCTTGCGGGCTATGTCGCCGCCGGGCTCAGCACGACCGGCAAGGTCGGCGTCTTCGGGGGGTTGCCGATTCTGGCCGTGACCGCCTTCATGGACGGCTATGCGCTCGGCGTCGAGTGGTACAACTCGGTGTACGGGACGAGCGTCGAGGTGTTGGGGTGGGACCCCGACACGCAGACCGGGCTGTTCACGTTCAACTTCGACAACCCGGCCGACGGCCAAGCTGCGGCAGCCGGGCTGTACGACCAGGGCGCCGACACGGTCTTTCCAGTTGCCGGAGTGACCAGCTTCGGCGCCTGGTTCGAAGCGGCAGAGCGCAAGGCGGCCGGTGAGGACGTGCGGGTGATCGGCGTCGATTTTGACTGGGCCGGAACCTTCGGTGACCCGGACCGCGTTGTGCTCACCAGCGTGATCAAGGACTACGGCCCGGCCGTCTTCAACCAGATCGCGGCGCTGGCCGACGGCTCATGGATGGCAGAACTCGTGTTCGAAGACATCTCGAACGGGGCAACGGAGATTGCTCCGTTCCACAAGCTGAATTCCGCCGTTCCTGGGTTCCTCAAGAACGATTTGAAAGGGCTCCGCGCCGGCATCATCGATGGGAGCATCCCGACGATTCCGTAGCGATACGTCCTCGATGGATGAACGGGAGGGCGGCCGGCGCGGCTG
>CAMYJM010000486.1 GCA_947258635.1 uncultured Acidimicrobiaceae bacterium | reverse complement strand
GCCGGCTACTCGGCCACTCGTCACCAGCGCGAGGTCGGCGCCGGCTACTTCGACGACGTTTCGACCGTCATCAGCGGCGGTCTGTCTTCGACTCTGGCGCTCGACGGCTCGACGGAAGAAGAGCAGTTCTGACACCGTCGCTCGGATCAGGATTCGGCCGAACCTGCTCTCAGTTGGTGAAGCTCCGCTTCACCAGCTTCGAATAGCGACCGGCCGCCGGATCGGCCCGAGGTCCATACTTGCTAGTTATTTCCATGATTGGCGGGCGGGCAACGGTTGAGACGGGTACCTTGCTGGCGTCTTGAGTTCCATCGACCCAACCGAACAGCCGTCTCCAGGCGACGGCAAGCTGCCCCGCAGCCTGGGTCTTCTGGGCGTTCTCACCTTGTCGATCGGGGCCATGATCGGCTCGGGGATCTTTGTTCTCCCGAGCTTGGCTTTCGAGATTGCGGGGCCCGCAGTGATGTTGGCCTACGTGATCGCCGGCATCGTGGTGTTGCCCGCCGTCTTCTCGAAGGCGGAAATGGCGACGGCGATGCCCGCTGCCGGAGGTACCTATCTGTATATCGATCGCGCCATGGGGCCCTTGCTGGGAACCATTGCGGGGTTCGGCGTGTGGTTTTCGCTCACTTTCAAGGCGGCGTTCGCCCTGGTCGGGCTCAGTGCTTACCTCTCGCTCTTCGTCACCGCCGATGCCCGACTAGTCGGCCTGCTCATCACCGCGGGCCTCATCGGGATCAACCTGTTGGGAGTGAAGCAATCGATCGCTTTTCAGAGCGCTCTCGTAATTGCGGTCATCGCGGTCATGACCGGTTTCATCGTGACGGGCGCCCCGAGTGTGGATCTCGAAGCGTTCACGCCTTTCGCCACCGGCGGCACCAAGGGACTGCTCTCGGCTGCTGCCGTCGTGTTCGTCTCCTACGCCGGGGTCACGAAGATCGCATCGATCGCCGAGGAGGTCCGAGATCCGCACCGGGCGATCCCGCGCGGCATGTTCCTGTCCATCGGCTTGATGATCATCCTCTATCCCGCCGTCGTCGGAATCATGGTCGGGGTCACCCCGGCGGCTGATCTCGCCGTCACCACGACGCCGGTCGCCACCGCAGCCCGCCAATTCCTGGGCGACTTTGGCGAGGTCGCGATCGCGGTAACGGCAGTCATTGCCCTCGTCTCGATGGGAAACGCCGGGATCGTCGCTTCGGCGCGCTACCCCTTCGCGATGAGTCGGAACCAGCTCGCTCCCGCTTTCCTGCGCACGATCGGGCGCCGCTCCGGTGCCCCAACCGGCGCCATCATCGCAACCGGGACGGTCGTTGCCGCGCTCGTTGCGTTTGTGCCGATCCTGGAGCTCGCCAAGCTGGCGTCCGCGTTCCAACTGATCGTCTTCGCATTCGTCAATCTGGCCCTCATCGCCTTCCGGGAGAGCAGGCTGGATTGGTACCACCCGACCTTCCGGTCACCCGCCTATCCGTACGTGCAGATATTCGGAATCCTGGCCAGCCTCGGTCTGCTGACCCAGATCGGATTGATCCCATCGCTCGGCGCCGCCGCTCTCATCGTCGCCGGATTCCTCTGGTATCGCGGCTTTGGACAGGCCCAGGCTTCACGCGAGTCGGCGGCGCGTGATGCGCTCCGCAACCGGGCACAGGATCGTTACGTCAGCGAAACCGCGGACGCGATCGACGGCGCCGGGCTCGGCCATATCCTCGTTGTGCTGCGTCGTCCCGCCCGGCTGGAGCGCCAGCAGAACCTGATCAGGCTGGCAACTCACCTGCTGGCGGTGCCCGGGGGGCACCTCCATGTGATGCATTTCGACGATCGGCTGGCCGTTCCCGTCCCCTCGAACGACGAAATCGCCGCCGGCGCCGCCCGCGGCATCGAGATAACCGTCGAGCACGACCCGGACGGCAACCGCCGCGGAGCCGTTCATCTCTACGCGGAACGTAACCAGGTCGACCTAGTCCTCGCCGATCTCCCCCAGGAGGTGCCTGCCACCCGGCACATCATCCGTGATTGGCGCTGGCTCCGCGATCATCTCCCCAGCGACTCGGCCTTCCTGCGCAACCGGCACCTCACCCAGATCCGCAACATCGTCGTCATGGGCACGGGAGGGCCGTACGACCCACTGAAGCTCAACATAGCCGAGCGCATCGCCCGCGAGGAAGGCGCCAGCCTCCGGCTCATCCATGTCGCCCAGGCGGCCGCATCGGATGAGCAGATGGCCGCCATCGATGAGTACCACAAGCGATTGATGCTCGTGCTCGGCGTGCCCGTGGAATCGCGGGTCGAGGCCGCCGAGAACCTCCTCGGCACCCTCACCCG
>CAMYJM010000485.1 GCA_947258635.1 uncultured Acidimicrobiaceae bacterium | reverse complement strand
CTCCCGACTTGTGGGACGACCCCAATGAGGCACGAGAAGTAACCCGGCGGCTTGCTCGATTCGAGGGCACGATCGGTCGGGTCCACGGGCTCGAAGCTCGGCTCGACGACTCTGCCGTCCTGCTCGACTTGGCCACAGAAGAGGCCGACGAGGCGACGGTTGCCGAGGTTGTGGCCGAGCTGATGAGCCTCGACTCCGACATGGCGTATCTCGAGCGGGAGACCCTCTACTTCGGGGAGTACGACGACCGGCCCGCCATTCTGAGCATCCACGCCGGTGCCGGTGGCGTCGATGCCCAGGACTGGGCAGAGATGATGCTGCGGATGTACACGAGGCACCTCGAACGGGCCGGCTACGCGTATGTCATCGATGACATCTCTCCGGGCGATGAGGCCGGCATCAAGTCGGCGACGCTCACCATTCGGGGCGATTTCGCCTACGGGAACTTCGAGGGCGAACGGGGGGTCCACCGGCTCGTGCGGATCAGCCCATTCGACTCGGCCTCACGGCGCCACACCTCCTTTGCCGGGGTCGACGTCGTCCCGGAAGTGGAGACTGCCGACGTCGAGATCGACCAGGACGACCTGCGGATAGACACGTATCGGTCGCAAGGCGCCGGGGGCCAGCACGTCAACACCTCCGATTCGGCGGTTCGCGTCACCCATCTGCCGACGGGAATCGTCGTTGCCTGTCAGAACGAGCGGTCCCAGCTGCAGAACAAGAACCGGGCGATGCAGATTCTCGCTTCGCGGTTGGCCGAGCACGCCCGCCAGGAACAGCTCAAGGAGATCGACTCCATCCGTGGCGAGCAGAACGAAGCGGCCTGGGGTCGCCAGATCCGCTCGTACGTTCTCCAGCCGTATCAGATGATCAAGGACCTACGCACCGACGAGGAGGTCGGCAACGTCTCGGCCGTTCTCGACGGCGATATCGATCGGTTCATAGATGCGTACTTGCAGTGGCGACGCGCCCGAGCCGCGTAGATGAGTACTTGGTACTTGAAACTCGTTTCTCCATACCACTGGTACCATCTTGGCCGGCGGACGACGGGGGGTGTCCAGCTGATGGGCCGGTGGTACTCCGGCTTCGATCCCGCAATTGAGGGCCAACTAGAAGCGCATGATTCGTCTCGAGAACGTCACCAAGCTCTATGACGGTGGCGTCGTGGCACTCAAAGATGTGTCAATCGACGCCGCCAAAGGCGAGTTCGTCTTTCTGGTCGGCCCGTCGGGATCCGGTAAGTCGACCCTGATCCGCCTCATGATGCGGGAAGAGCAGCCCACCAACGGCGACATCTGGATCGCGGGTAAGCACGCCTCGAAGATGCCGAGCTGGAAGGTGCCCCATCTGCGGCGCTCCATCGGGACGGTCTTCCAGGACTTCAAGCTCCTGCCGACCAAGACCGTGTACGAGAACGTGTCCTACGCTCTCGAGGTCACGGGCCGTCCCCAACATCTGATCCGCAACCAGGTGCCCCAGGTCCTCAAGCTCGTCGGGTTGTCCGCCAAATCGGACAGGTACCCGAAGCAGCTGTCGGGTGGCGAGCAGCAACGTGTCTCGATCGCGCGTGCGTTCGTCAACCGCCCGCTGATCCTGTTGGCGGACGAGCCGACCGGCAACCTCGATCCCGCCACCTCGGTCGGCATCATGAGGATTCTCGACCGCATCAACCGCACCGGGACCACAGTCGTGATGGCGACGCACGACCATGCCATCGTTGATGCGATGCGGCGCCGGGTCGTGCAATTGGAGCGGGGCCGCGTGGTCCGCGACCAGTCGCGCGGCGCCTATGAACAGCGGGCGGTCCTCGCGCCGGAGGCCGCCGCCGCCAGCGCCCCGATCGAGCCCACACAGTCGCAGGCCGAGCTCGAGTTGGCGGCTGCCGAGGCGGAGCTGGCCGAGCTGCCGATCGATGAGGAGGATCCACTCGGCTCCGCTGTCGACGCCGACCCGGTCGAGGCCGGCGGCGCAGCGCCCGTCGAGGACGCTCTCGGGGTGGTGGGGGACAGCCCTGAAGAAAGGGAGGCGCTCGAGCCGGGGGCGGACCAGCCGTGAGCCGCCTGAAGTACGTACTCGGGGAAGCTTTGCGCAACATGGGGCGCAACAGCCTGGTCGTCCTGGGCGCCGTGCTCGCCGTGTTCGTCTCACTGTTCCTGGTTTTCGGCACGCTGATGTTCGGTGAGATTGCCAGCTCGAATGCTGCCCAATGGTCTGAAGACGTTCGTGTGGAAGCATTCCTCAGCGACGAACTGCGCAACGTTGACCGCTTGCAGGCCGAGGTTGCCGACTGGGCCGGCGTGAAGGAGGTCACGTTCGTCTCCAAGGCCGAGGCC
>CAMYJM010000484.1 GCA_947258635.1 uncultured Acidimicrobiaceae bacterium | reverse complement strand
CGGGTTCAATAGCTCGTGGTACTCCTCGAGCGCCTTGCGGTGGCTCTTCGCTCCCGAGCCCAAAACGCCGCCGGTGCGCGCTTTGTGCACGGCCTTCTCGAGCGTGTCCAGCAGTCCGTAGATGTCGTCCTCGGGGCCGCCGTTCTTGACATCGTGGAAGGCGACATGCACTTCGGCGATGCTCTCGACGACTTTCTTGTATTCCTTCTCGACCTTGGCGCGCGCCTGCTCTAGTTCTTCGTTCATGGGCCGATTGTGGCTCATCCCGTAGCCGCCCGCCACCAGCGGTGGCAGAATGACTCCCATGACCGAAACCTGGACCGATCAGAAGACCGAAGAGAAGACCGATATCTCGACAGGCGACGGCGATCACGACCGGTTCGCCCACTACGTGCGCAAGGCCGACATCGTGCGCTCCAATGTCGAGGGTGTCCCGGTCCAGGCACTGTGCGGCAAAGTGTGGATTCCCAATCGCGACCCCGAGAAGTACCCGGTGTGCCCCACCTGTAAGGAACTGCACGGCATGATCTTCGGCCGGGGCGACGGCGAGGGCTAGGAGCCTGCCGAGCTGTCCCGATGCCGCTCTGACAACCTTCTGGTTGTGTACAACCGATCGGTTGTCTCGGTCTCCAGGACCCTATGCGCCGGTCGACTCCTCGAGTGTGCGGCGCAGCAGCGGTAACGCTGCTCGGTCCTTGTCTCGACCAGCCGCCTCCTTGCTGCGGATGATGTCGGCCAGCGCGGCTACCTGAACGATGAGATCACCCTCGTCGGTGATTGCCAGACCGCTGGCAGATTGCGCCAGGTCGTCATACCCGGCTGTCCCGGCAGGCATGAAGACGAGATCGAGGTCTCCGGCGGTAGTGATCAGGGTCCACGATTGATTCACGGCCAACATGTCGGCTTCGATCGGAAACGCCACACCTTCGGGTTCGGCAGGTGTTCGGAGTCGAGCGTCGAGGGAGCGCAATGCCGCCGCGATCCGCTTGAGGTTGTCGGCAGAACGGTTGGGCGTGATGTCGATGTCCTCGGTGAGGAGGGGCGCCCCGCGCAATCGAGCAGCGATACCGCCGATGACGATGAACTTCACCTCGTGGTCGGTCAAGGTTCTCAGGAGGCGGACGGGATCAAACTCAGCCATGCGCGGCTTTCGCCATCGAAGAGATCGCTCGCACTGCCGAGACGAGGTTGTCCAGTCGTTCAGCAGGCGACTGCGACAGGCAGCGGCGTATTAGTGCAACGTCGTGGTCATCGGCGACGGCGATGCCCAGTGTGAGCTCAAAGCCTGCCGCACGGATCGCTTCGCGGAGTGTTTCCAGAGAAGGCTTCGCTTCGCCCCGCTCCCAGCGGCCGATCGCGGAAGCGGCTTTGTGCATTCGAGCCCCGAGTTCGGCCTGAGTTAGGCCCGCTCGCAGTCGAGCTTCCCTCAGCATGTTGCTACTGATCATGTTTTCAGAATACAACATATATGTTGTCAGCGATACCCTCGAGGCCAAGCCTAGAGTTACGTCATGGAAGTACGCGTCACGGATGCCGCCCTGGAGCTGGCTCGCAAGAAGGGCGGCATGGTCGCCCTCGACTTCATAACTCCCGTCGGCTGAGGCAAGCCGGCTGAGGTGTCGGTCGACACCAACACTGCGGGCAAGAACCTGGCGCCGTATGAGCGGTTGCCGCATGAGGGGGTCGAGTTCCTGCTGCCGCGCAACCTGCTGCGCTGGGCGGCGGACCTCACCGTCGATGCCAAACGCTCGCTGTTCGGCACCCGGTTCGTGGTGCAAGCGGGGCACGCTCACGGCCCCACCTGACAACACGGATAGAGTCCCGGTCGGGACTCAATCGACATGCGCTTCATCAAACCCTTCTGGGACGGCATCGCCGACGGCACCATCACCGTGGCGTTCCGCCGCTGGCGGCGGCCGACGGTTGTCGCCGGTCGTCCCTACCGCACCGGTGGCGGCCGGATCGAGGTGCTGTCTGTCGATGCTGTTGATCCGCTCGCTATCGGCGATGCCGACGCAGCACGGGCCGGGCACGCTTCGGCCGACGAGGTCCGTGCCCAACTGCGCGGCGAGCCGGATTGGCCGGTGTTCCGTGTCGAGTTCCGGCGCCTCGACGAACCGGATCCCCGCGCGGTGCTGGCGAACACTGCCGACCTCTCGGCCGACGACGTCGCCGAGATCGACCGCCGGCTCGATCGCCTCGACAAAGCCAGCAAGCATGGTCCGTGGACCCGCCAGACGCTGCAGCTGATCGCGGATCGTCCCGCCACCCGGGCTCCCGACCTGGCGGAGTCCATTGGCCGGGAGACGCAACCGTTCAAGCTCGACGTCCGCAAG
>CAMYJM010000483.1 GCA_947258635.1 uncultured Acidimicrobiaceae bacterium | reverse complement strand
ATCCCGCCATGCACGGAACCTTCCGGGTCGTTGCGACGCTCGACGGCGAGATCATCTCGGCGAGCGAGGTAGAGGTCGGCTATCTCCACCGCTGTTTCGAGAAGATGGCCGAGACGCATTCCTGGCAGCAGGTCATCCCCTATACCGACCGCCTCAACTACTGCTCCTCGCTGATCAACAACGTGGGCTACTGCCGGGCGGTCGAGCATCTTCTGGCGGTCGAGGCGCCGCCGCGGGCGGTGTGGGCGCGAACCATCCTCTCGGAGTTCTCGCGCATCATGGATCACGCCGTGTGCAACGGCTCGACCCTGGTCGACTCGGGGGCGCTGACGAACTTCTTCTACCTCTTCCAGCCACGCGAGGAGATCTACGGGCTGCTCGAGGCCTGCTCGGGCGCCCGGCTGACGGTCTCCTACTGCCGGATCGGTGGGCTGGCGGCGGATTTGCCGCCGGATTTCGAAGCCCGCTGCCGGAATCTCCTGGAGATCATCCCGACCTTCATCGACGACGTCGAAAAGCTGGTGCTCAAGAACCGTATCTTTCTCGACCGGACCGTGGGCGTCTCCGCGATGTCCGGGGAGGAAGCGGTCAACTGGGGCTGGACCGGCCCGTGCCTGCGCGCGTCGGGTGTCGACTACGACGTGCGCCGGGACCACCCCTACGATCTGTACGACACAGTGGACTGGGAGGTCCCTGTCTTGAACGGCGGCGACGTGTTCGACCGCTTCCGGCAGCGCATGGCCGAGATCCGGCAGTCTCTCAAGATCATCCGCCAACTGCTCGACCGGGGGATGCCGGAAGGGCCCTTCATCGTCGACGACCCACATGTGGCGTTGCCGCCCAAGGACGTCGCCTACAACCAGATGGAGGCGATGATCTACCACTTCAAACTGATCATGGACGGCATCCAGGTGCCGGCTGGTGAGGTCTACTCGATGGTGGAAGGCGCCAACGGAGAGCTCGGCTTCTATGTCCTGAGCGATGGCTCGGGCAACCCCTACCGGATCAAGGTGCGGCCGCCGTGCTTTCCCGTCTTCTCGAGCTTCTCGCGTTTGATCAACGGCGGCACCGTGTCGGATGCGATTGTCACCCTCGGTGGGCTCAACATCATCGCCGGGGAGCTCGATCGATGAGCCAGCGAGGCCCGCATCCCGCCGCGGTCGAGCCCTACCGCTACACGCTGGTCGAGCGGCTCTACCTGCCGCTCCTGACCGGTCTGATGGTCACGATGCGTCATTTCGTGCGCAACCTGTTGCGCCGCGGCAAGACCTACACGATCGAGTACCCGGAGAAACGGCGGCAGTACTCGCATCGCTACCGGGGCCATCACATCCTCACCACCCGGCCCGATGGCGGACTGCGCTGCGTGGCCTGCTTTCTCTGCGCCACCGCCTGCCCAGCCGAGTGCATCCACATCGAAGCCGGCGAGCATCCCGATGTCAACGTCGAGAAATACCCGATCGTCTACGACATCGACATGTTGCGCTGCGTGTTCTGCGGCTATTGCGTCGACGCCTGCCCCGAAGAGGCCATCATCATGTCGAACAACCACGACATGGCGTTCTTCGACCGCGCGCAGTCGATTGCGACCAAGGACGATCTGCAGAAGCCGTACACCTACGACGAGTCCCGCCTGGGCTACCGCCCGAGGTATCCGGAGGAGGAGGCGCAGCATGCGGCTCTTCGTCATGGCCTGGTGGATCTGGTCGAGGAAGCGCGCCGACGCGGCGCCCAGAGCGCCGGTGGGGAGCGCCACAGCGCCGCCGGCTGATTCACACCCACCGACAACTTCCAAAATCGATACTCGAAGAGGGTAGCTATGAGCACCGAAGCTCCTGCCAGTGAGAAAAATGTAGAGCGCGAGGTCCTGGGCGACGTCGTCGTGCGGTTTGCCGGAGATTCCGGCGACGGCATGCAGCTGACCGGCACCCAGTTCACCTCCACCTCCGCCCAATTCGGTAACGACCTTGCGACTCTGCCCGATTTCCCGGCGGAGATTCGCGCCCCCGCCGGCACCCTGCCCGGGGTCTCGGCCTTCCAGGTCCGGATTGCCGACTACGACATTCATACGCCCGGACACCGGCCCGATGTGCTGGTGGCGATGAACCCCGCGGCGCTCAAGAAGTCGCTCGCCGATCTCAAGCCGAACGGCATCGTCATCGTCAACACCGACGAGTTCAGGGGCGGCAACCTGAAGAAGGCCGGCTACGACGAAAACCCGCTCGAAAACGGCTCGTTGGACGGCTACCGTCTCCACAAGGCGGAGATCACGACGATGACGATGCGGGCTCTCGAGGAGAGCCCACTCGACGGTCGCACCAAGAACCGGTGTAAGAACTTCTTCGCCCT
>CAMYJM010000482.1:3576-4699 GCA_947258635.1 uncultured Acidimicrobiaceae bacterium | reverse complement strand
ATTTCTTTTTCCAATCATTCGCGCGGCCAAGCGTCATCTGAGGACGACCGACATGCTGCGCCGCGGGGTTGCGGCCGGCGGTGTGGTGGCGGCCGCCGGTGCCATCATCCTCGGCGTCGCTCGCTACGTCGTGATCCCATGGGCGGAGCCGGCCGTCTTCGGCGGCATCGGAATCGCGGTATTGGGCGCGGTCACGTTCACTCTCTTCCGGCCGCCATCGGATGCGCGGGCGGCGCTCGAGGTCGATCAGCGGCTGGGGGGCAAGGACCGGGTGAGCACCGCGCTCGAACTCTCCTCGATGAGCTCCCTATCGCAGCTTGCCGCCGGCCAGATCGCGCACAGCGCCGCATGGGCCGACGGCCGGTCGACAGAAGATCTGGGCACGGTCATGCCGCGCCGCCAGCTGATCGCACTCGCAGTGCTCGCCCTCGCGGCCGCGTTCATTCTGGCCTTGCCGGCCTCTCCGGCAGACGCGGAACAGGAACGCCGCGAGCAAGTCGCCGCTGTCGTCGACGCCGAGGCCCAAATCCTCGAAGACCTGGCGCAAGAAGTACAAGATGAGGAACTGGCCGAAGAGCTACGACGCATCGCAGAGGAGCTGCGCCAGGCCGACACGCTTGATCAGGCCATTCAGCAGCTCGGGGAGGCGCGCCAGGAGCTTGCCTCCAAGCAGGATTCCGAGGCATTGCCGCTGAAGACCGCCTTGGCCGGGCTGGAGGCGAAGCTGGCCCAGAACCCGATAGCCGAGGGCGCTGATGCCCAGGCCCAGCTGGCGAGCCTGGCCGATCAGCTCGAAGGTGCCGATGCCGCCGAGCGCGCCGAAGCGGCGCAGCGTTTGCGGGATCTGGCTGATGACCTCGCCGGCGCGTCTCCGGAGTTGGCCGACGCTCTCGACGACGCGGCCTCCGCGATCTCGACCAACGGCGACATCAGTGGAGCCCTGTCGCAGGCGGCGGGGGAGTTGGCGGCTGCCGCCGGCCAGGTCGCCAAGGCCTCCGACCTCGCTGCAGCTCGCGGGGAAGTGCGGGCCGGTCAGCAACGCCTCGCCGATGCCCGGGCATCCCAGGGCGAAGGTCAGGGCCAGGGCGAAGGTCAGGGCCAGGGGCAAGGTCAGGGCCAGGGC
>CAMYJM010000482.1:0-3553 GCA_947258635.1 uncultured Acidimicrobiaceae bacterium | reverse complement strand
CAGGGCCAGGGCCAGGGCGAGGGCCAGGGTCAAGGTCAGGGTCAGGGACAGGGCGGCGGTGGCGGCGGATCCGGCCAGGGCGCCGACAATCCCAATCCGATCAACGGAGGCCAGGGGAGTGCCGGCAATCCCAACCCTGACATCGATGACTTCGACCCGGCGGCCGACCCGGCCCGGGGTCAGGTCTTCGATCCGACACCTTTCCAGCGGGGCGATGAGGAGCGGGTCGAGTTCGATACCTCGGACCCCAGCGGAGACCCACAGGGGCGCACCCAGGGCGAGGGCATCGCCAACGATGCGCTGGTGCCGTACACCGAGCGGTACGCCCAATATCAGCAGCAGGCGCTCGATGCGCTGGATCGGATCTCGATTCCGGCATCATTACGCGACGTAGTCCGCATCTATTTCACGGAGTTGGGTCAATGACACCAGAAGAGTTCGCTTCCCAGGTCGGCGCCATCGAACGCGAGCTCGGGAAGGTGATTGTCGGTCAAGAAGACCTGGTGCGCGCTGTGGTCCTCGGCATGCTCGCCGAAGGACATGTGCTGCTCGAGGGGGTGCCCGGGCTGGGCAAGACCCTGCTGCTGCGAACGCTTGGCGAAGCCCTCGCCGTGGAATTCGGGCGGGTTCAGTTCACTCCGGACCTCATGCCGGCCGACATCGTCGGCACCAACGTCCTGAGCGACGGCGGCTTCTCCTTCCATGCCGGCCCGGTGTTCGCCAATGTGGTGCTTGCCGACGAAGTCAACCGGGCGACGCCGAAGACCCAATCGGCTTTGCTCGAAGCGATGCAGGAACGTCGTGTGACGCTCGGCGGCGAGACGCATGACTTACCCCGTCCCTTCTTCGTCATGGCGACACAGAACCCATTGGAGATGGAGGGCACGTACCCGCTACCCGAGGCGCAGCTCGACCGCTTCGTCTTCAAGGTGCTGGTGCCGTTTCCGTCGGCCGACGACATCGTTGAGATCCTGGCGCGCACCACCGCCGACGTGACGCCGCAGGTTGAACACGTCGCCGACGGCGCCAAGCTCGCCGAGATGATAAGAATGGTGCGCGAGGTGCCGGCCGCCTCCCACGTCATGCGCTACGCGGCAACGCTCGTGGCAGCCACCCACCCGCAGCACGCGTCGGCGACGCCCAAAGTCAAGGAGTACGTCAGGTTTGGGGCGAGTCCGCGGGCGGCCCAGGCGATGGTCCTGCGAGGCGGCGGCCGACGGTGTGGCCGCCGACGACATCATCGAAGAGGTACTCACAGCCCATCCGGCTCCGACGGTTGAGAGCTGATGCTCCTCGATCCGCAACTCCGGGCGCGCCTGGAGCGGCTGGCGCTCCTCAATCGAAACCGGCTCCGCGGCGTGTGGGGCGGGCGCCATCGCTCGACGCGACTCGGGGAGAGCCTCGACTTTGCCGACTATCGCGAATACAACCCGGGCGACGACTACCGGCGGATCGACTACAACCTATGGGCGCGGCTCGGTGTTGTCCTGATAAGACTCTTCGAGGCCGAAGACGAGATGCCCCTCCAGGTGGTCGTCGACACGAGCCGATCCATGGACTTTGGCGAGAAGTTCCCCGCCGCCCAGCAGCTGGCGGCCATGGTCACCTATCTGGCCCTGATTTCGGGAGAGCGGGTTCGCTTGGCCACCGTTCCCGAGCCGGGAAGCGCGGCGCTGGTCGGCCCGTGGGCTCGTCACGTATCTGCATGGCCCAAGCTCGAAACCTGGCTGGAGGGCCTGGAGCCGGCCGGGGGCACCGACCTCGTGGCTGCCTCCCGGATCATCGCCTCCACCGTCTCCCGGGGCCCGATCGTGCTCATCTCGGACCTGATGCAGGATGGCTGGCAGCAGGCAATTGACCTCTTCGGCACGGCCCGCGGTGGAGTCGTGCTCCATGTCGTCAGCCCGGCTGAGCTCGATCCGGACCTCACCGGCGACCTGACGCTGCGAGATATCGAAACCAGAGCCGAGGTGCCGGTCTCCATGAGCGGCGACGCCCTTGACCGGTATCGGGCGCGGGTGCGCGGCTTCATGTCCGAGGCGGCCCGCCGCTGCCGCCGCGTCGGCCTCGACTACGTGCCGGCGATCGCCGACCCGGGGGTGCTCGAGCGGGCGCTGCGTCAGCTGGTGGCGGATGGAGTTGCCCGTTGAGTTTCCTCGCTCCCGCCGCCCTCGGTTTGCTCGCCCTGGCGATCCCTCTCGTCGTGCTGTACATGTTGCGAAGCCGCCGGCAGCGATTCGAAGTGCCCAGCGTGCTGCTGTGGGCGGGGGAGGAGCAGTTCGTGTCGGCGGCGCTGCCCTGGCAGCGGCTCAAGATCACCGGAGCCCTGCTGCTGCAGCTGCTGGCCCTCATCGGGTTCGCCGTGCTGCTCGGCCGGCCCTTCTTTCGGGAGCAGACGCTTCTGGGGCCGCACACGGTGATCGTGGTCGACTCCTCCGGGTCGATGGCGACGGCCGGTCGGCTCGAAGCCGCTCTCGGCCGGGCTCGCGACCTCGCCGCCGACACCAGCGAGGCCCAGTTGATATCGGTCGTCGAGGCAGGGGCCGAGCCGCGGGTGCTCGCCGCATTCGCTCGCGAGCCCGACTCGGTTCTGGCTGCGCTCGACGTCATCCAGGCCGGAGGATCGGCCGCCGACCTGAGCGGAGCGCTCCGCCTGGCGCGGGGGCTGGCGACTCCGGATCGGGCAACGACCGTGCTGATTCTGAGCGACGGGGGCGTCGCCGGTGCTCTCGAGGAACCGGTCGCCGAGGCGCGCCACGTGCTGTTCGACGCAACCGGCGACAACGTTGCGATCACCGGGTTCGGCACGGGAGTGCCCGGAGAGGGGGCCACTCGCCTCTTCCTCGAGGTCACCAACTTCGGCCTCGGAGCCGAAGCTGTAACCACCCATCTCCTCGTCGATGGGCTCGAGGTTGGATCCGTCGACTTCAACCTCGAGGCCGGGGCGAGCAGTCAACAGATCGTTGCCGTTGACGCCGGTCCCGGCCAAGCGGTCATCGCCCGGCTCATCGGCCACTCCGACGCCAATTCGCTCGACGACGCGGCCAGCCTCGTCCTCTCGGCCGGGGTCGACCTGGCGGTCACCATCACCGGCGACGGTTCCCCGTTTCTGAACGCGCTCGTCGATTCGGTTCCCGGCCTGCGGCCGGCGTCGGGGGCCCCGCCCGACGTGCTCATCGTCGACGGTGGTGACGCCACGATCGTCGACCGGCCGGCCTGGATCCTGGCGCCGCAAACGCCCCCGCCCGGTATCACGGTGCAGGGACGCCTCGAAGCCCCGATCATCACCTACCAGCGGCCCGGCGAGCCGATCCTCGACGGGCTCGATCTTTCGGGATTGGCGATCGCGGAGGCGGATATCGTCGATGCCCCGGGTTGGCTGCCGATCGTGCGAGCCGGCGACGTGCCGTTGGTCTTGCTGGGAGACGTCGATGGGCATCGCGCCATCTACTTCACTTTCGACCTGGTGCGGTCGAACCTGCCGGTGCAGGTGACGTTTCCCATTCTCGGTGCTCGTATCCTCGATAGGCAGCCCCCAATCGGTCTTTTCAAC
>CAMYJM010000481.1 GCA_947258635.1 uncultured Acidimicrobiaceae bacterium | reverse complement strand
TTGTCACGGGCCTGCTCCATGATCTCGGCGGTGACCGGCGGATCCGCCTCCTTGCTCCCCGGCTTGACGAGCTCGACGCCGATCATCAGTCCCTTGCCGCGCACGTCGCCGATCGCGGGTACTTCGTCGGCGAGGTTCCGGATCCCGTCCATGAGCTGCTGGCCGACCTTCTGCGCGTTGGTCTGCAAGTCGTGGTCCAGCAGGTATTGCAGGTTGGCCAGCGCCCCCGTTGTTGCCAACGGGTTGCCGCCGAAGGTGCTGATGGAATTGGCCTTGAGGGTGTCCATGATGTCGGCTCGGGCCACCACGCCCGCCATCGCCAGGCCGTTGCCGAGACCCTTGGCGAAAGTGAGAATGTCCGGGGTGATGCCGTGCGCCTGATATCCCCAGAAGTGCTCGCCGGTGCGGCCCCATCCGGTCTGGACCTCATCAGTTATGAAGAGGATGCCGTGTTCGTCGAGCTTCTCCTTCATCGCCCCGAAGAACCCGTCTGGGGGAGTGGCGAATCCGCCGACTCCCTGAATCGGCTCCGCGATCATGCAGGCGACATCGCCGGCGACGGCGATGTGGAGGAGATCCTCGAGATCGTTGACGCACGCCGCGGTGAACTCGTCGTCCGCCAGGTGGCCGAAGGGGCTGCGGTACTTGTAGCCGGAGTGGACGTACACGGTGTGGAACGGTGTCAAAGACGTTGCCGACCAGGACGCCTGCCCGGTGATCGCCACGGCCGAGTGAGACTTGCCGTGGTAACTGCCGCGCATCGCCAGCACCTGGTTGGAGCCGCGATACTGGGTTGCCAGCATCAGCGCGGCGTCGTTGGCTTCGGTGCCCGAATTGGTGAAGAAGACCTTGGCATCGGGGATCCCCGACAACTCAGCGATCCTCTCCGCCAGCTCGATCTGCGACTCGATGAGGTACAGCGTCGATGTGTGCAACATCTTGCCGGCCTGCTCCCGAATCGCCGCCACGACTTCAGGCACCCGGTACCCGGTCATCGTCGTGAGGATGCCGCCGAAGAAATCGAGGTACCGCTTCCCTTCGGCATCGACGACGTGACGCCCCTCGCCGTCGACGATCGATATCGGATCGCGGTAGTACAGCGCCATCCACGAGGGAAGGACTTCTCGGTGCCGAGCCAGCAGCTCGCTATGTTTCGTCAAGCGCGACTCCCTTCTCATATAGCTCTTGGTTACGGGGCGACCAGGTCTCCATAGGCGTCGGGGCGCCGGTCCCGGTAGAAGGCCCATGTCTTGCGGACGGTGTCGATCATGTCGAGATCGAGATCTCGCACAACGAGCTCCTCATCCGTGTCGGACGCAGCCTCACCGACGAGCTGACCGCGAGGATCGACGAAGTACGACGATCCGTAGAAGTCGTTGTCCCCATACTCCTCCTTGCCGACCCGGTTGATCGCCCCGATGAAGTACTCGTTGGCCACCGCGGAGGCGGGCTGCTCGAGGTTCCACAGGTACTGCGAAAGCCCCCGGCTCGTCGCCGACGGGTTGAAGACGATCTTGGCGCCCTTGAGGCCCAGCGCCCGCCACCCCTCGGGGAAGTGGCGGTCGTAGCAGATGTATACCGCGATGCGGCCGACGCTGGTGTCGAACACCGGGTAGCCAGTGTTGCCGGGACGGAAGTAGTACTTCTCCCAGAAGCCTCCGACGTGGGGGATGTGGGTCTTGCGGTACTTGCCGAGATAGGTGCCGTCGGCCTCGATCACAGACGCGGTGTTGTAGTAGAAGCCGTCGTCGTGCTTTTCGAAGATCGGGACGATCAGCACCATGCCGGTCTCCTTGGCGAGATCCTGCATCATCTTGGTGGTCGGCCCGTCCGGTATCGGCTCGGCGATGTCGAAGTGCTCATCGGACTGCACCTGACAGAAGTAGGGGCCGTAGAACAGCTCCTGGAAGCACAGCACCTTGGCGCCTTCGTTGGCGGCCTGGCGCGCATAGTCGGCGCTTTTCTTGATCATGGACTGCACGTCGCCGGTCCATTCGGTCTGCACGATGGCGGCTCTCACTACATTCGCCATGGTCACCGACCTCCTAACTCGATAGTGGAACTCGCATTTCCGGGTGTGGGGGTCGATCGACCCCCACACCTACAGTTTGGTCTATTCACCGCGCGGATTGAGCGTCACGGTCGCTTTGGTCCAGTTCAAACCCATTGTGTCCAGCCCTTCGTCCTCGAGGGCGGCAACGGCCTTCTCGGCGAGATCCGTCCGGTAAGCCGCGTCGCCGGGATCCGCCTGAATGACACTCTGGCCGGTGGCCACTTCGATGGTTTGATCCCACAGCGCTTTGTCCATCACCCCGATGCCGCCCGGGCTCGGCCAGATCAACGCGCTGATCTCGTTCATCTGCCAC
>CAMYJM010000480.1 GCA_947258635.1 uncultured Acidimicrobiaceae bacterium | reverse complement strand
CCCGATTTCGTGCCATAGGACCCTGGCCGCGGCGGCGCCGCGCCGCCTAGCCTTGGGAGCATGACACATGTTGAGCAGCGCGCACTGGGCAAGACCGGCCTAACCGTGAGCCGCATGGGACTCGGCCTGGCAGCTCTCGGTCGGCCCGCTTATATCAACCTCGGACACGAGACCGACCTCGCCGGTCGTCGCGATCCGTTCTGGATGGAGCGCCACACCCATCACGTGCTCGATAGCGCACTGCAAGCCGGGATTCGCTATATCGACGCCGCCCGTTCCTACGGCAAGGCCGAAGAGTTCCTCGCCTCATGGATTGACGGCCAGGGGGGCACCCTTCACGACTTCGTGATCGGCTCCAAATGGGGGTACAACTACGTGGGCGATTGGAGGATCGATGCCGTGATTCACGAAGTGAAGGACCACAGCGTGGCGACACTCGATCGCCAGTTTCACGAGACCCTGGCGCTGCTCCACGATCTCGATGTGTATCAGATCCACTCCGCGACCGAGGAGAGCGGTGTGCTCAAAGATGCGGACGTGCTCCTCCGCCTCGGCGAGATGCGCGACGAGGGCCTCGTCGTGGGCATCACGACGAGTGGTCAGGATCAGGCCCGCACGATCCGCCATGCCCTCGAGATCGATGTCGCCGGGCGGCCCCTCTTCGGCACTGTGCAGGCGACATGGAACCTGCTCGAGACCTCCGCCGGCGACGCGCTGGCCGAAGCCCATGCAGCCGGTGTGGGTGTCATCGTCAAAGAGGCCCTGGCCAACGGGCGCCTCACCCACCAGGATTCCGCGGCGGCGATGGCGTTACAGCATGCCGTCCACGACGTGCCGCGCGATGCGGCCGCGCTGGCGGTGGTGTTGGCCCAACCATGGGCCGACATGGTCCTCAGCGGGGCGACCACCGAGGCTCAGCTCCACGACAACCTCAGCGCGTTCAACGTGGAGCCCGATCTCGATCTCCCCAATATGGCCGAGCCTTCCGCCGAATACTGGACCGCCCGCGCCATGCAACCCTGGAACTAGGTGAAGGGAATCCGAAGGATTACCGGCCGCCGGGCGCCCAATGAGCTTGGCGTACGTTGCGGAGACATGGGATTTCGACGAGTTGGAGCAGTGGCGGCATCGGCGGCTGTGGTTCTAGTCCTCAGCTCCTGCACGGAATCTGGGTATGCCACGTCAACCGCGGCGCCAGCAGTGCCGTCGAGCACCTCTTCGTCCACAGTGGCGCCAACGTCGGCAATTCCGGCCACCGCGCCATCGACGACAACGACGCTACATGCCATGACCCAGCAGGAGGCTTACCAGGCCGTCTTCGAATTCGATCCGGCGAGCGGCGACCCGGCCGTTCTGGCGGCCGCTCTCGAAGTCACCGGCCCGCGTCCCGCTCTCGGCCTGCCGGCCATCATCGAGGACGGCCCCCGCCGGGTGCGTGAGGTCGCCTTCGCCGCACTGAGCACAGATTCGCCGTGGGCGGTCGGCATGCTGGTGGCGATGCGGGACTATGGGATGCCATCCGGGAGCTTCGAGAACCCCCGGGTGTGGCCGTCGGAGATCCGCTTCCAGATCGCCGAGACCCTACGCGAATCGGCGTCCACTCAGTACGGCGACTTGGCCGATCTCATGGTCGGGCTCAACCTCCGTTTGGTACGACAGGAGGTCGAGCGATGCGTCGCCGAGGGCTGCGACTGGGGAGGGGGCTGGTATGCCGTGCCGGATACCCTGGCTCGCCCGAGCGGTGAGCTGATGGCACCAAACCGCTTCGAAGGGTCCGTCATGCTGCTGTCGGATACGGGCGCTGGCGACGTCGCGCCGGTGACGGCGCGTTGGTTCGAAGAGTGGGTTCCTGTGGACGGGTTCCTGTCCGACCCGCCGGCCTTCGGATTGCTGCGGGGCCCCAGCGCGCCGTTCGACGGTTCCATCGTTCCCGAGCCCACCGTCAGACTCGTTGGTTGGGCGGAGCCGGGCACCACGATTCGGATAGGCGACCAATCAACCCTGGTTGCAGCCGACTGGTGGGAGCTGGAGGTCGAGGTACCGAACGGTGGGGTCATTGAGATCAACGGGGAGAGCGCTGGCGGCGCCTCCCGGAGCGAACAAGTGCGTATCCTCCACTTGCCGCGAATGGAACGCCGCTTCGGTTTCGTGACTTCGGTCGAGAAGACGACGCGCCGCGAACCCGAATTGGAAGTCGACTTCGCCGATTTCTTCGCCGGCGACGCCGCTACGACTGCCGCCCGCTTCGACGGGGTCATTGGCGCCGGCGAGTTCATCGAGAACGACTTCTACATCCGCAACGAGAACTCCGACAGTGAGATCATCCCGACTGCGCCTGATGCCGTTGTCCGCCTCCTCGACTCGACGCGCGGC
>CAMYJM010000479.1 GCA_947258635.1 uncultured Acidimicrobiaceae bacterium | reverse complement strand
ATGCCGCGACGAATCCTGGCTGCTGTAGCTTCGTCTGCACCGTAGATGCCGGGGACGTCTGAACGCTGTCGTTCTGTGAGCTCTTGTCGTAGGTCGGCGGGGGCCGCGGCCGTAGGCGCAGAGGCGACGGAAGCCCGGGGGGTCCCGTCGATTGCCAGCGGGGTCGCCGCCGAGAAGATCGCCGTTGCGACGATGATTGACAAGCCGATGAGTGTGGTTGGAGCCTTCATGGCCCCAACCTGCAATCGGGCCGTCAGCGGCCGGCGGGCCGGCGGTCAGTGACCTGTCAACACGACCCGCGAGGCACCGAATAGCCCAAAGAAACCGCTTCCGCTTGTTGGATTTGCGCCCTTGACAGCTCCTTGACAGGCAGTGGCCAGTATCCGGGCTATGACCTCTTCTGCCGTGCACAAGGAAGTCGTTGCCGCCTATCGTGATGGGGTGGATTTCAGGGTTCTCGGGCCACTTGAGGTGGTCGAGAACGGCCAACGCTTGGATCTGGGAGGTCCCAAGCAGCGCACCGTGTTGGCGTTGCTGATCGCCGGCGCCGGTCGCCAGGTCCCCACTGGATCGCTCATCGAGGGCGTTTACGGCGAAGAGGCTCCGGACCGAGCTCACCGCTCCATTCACACTTTCATTTCGAACCTGCGTGGCATGGTCGGTGACGTCATCGAACGCAGAGGCGACGGCTACGCCTTCGTTGGCCACCGCGCCCAGGTTGACGCGCTTCAGTTCGAGGACCTGGTGGGCCGCGCCGCGGAAGGGCGCGATCCAGGTCAAGCTCGTGAGCTGCTGCGGGTTGCGCTCGAACTGTGGCGAGGCCATCCCTACGCCGAAGTTGAGGCCCACACTCTGCTGGAGCCAGAGATCACGCGACTCCATGAGATGCGAGTAGCCGCTATCGAGTCGCGGGTGGATGCAGATCTCGAGTTGGGGCGCGATCGGGAACTCATCGCCGAGTTGGAGACACTCACTACTGAGTATCCCCTCAACGAGCGATTTCGCTCACTGCAGATGCTGGCGCTATATCGTGCTGGGAGGCAGGGCGAGGCGTTGCGGGCGGGTGAGAAGACGCGGGTTCACCTCTTGGAGATGGGTCTCGATCCGTCCCCGGAGCTTCGTGATCTGGAGCAGCGCATCCTCAGCCAGGACACGACGCTGATTCTGGACCTGCGGCCGAGTGTGCGGCGGGCCTCGGTTCTCGTCGCCGACGTGGCGAACCCCGATGAGCTGGCAGTGCTCCTGCCTGAGGAACGACATCGGCTTATCTCATCTCAGTCGGCGGCGATCGACCACGCGGTCGCGACGCACTCTGGCAAAGTCTTCGCGCAGCGGGGTGCCGCGGTCTATGCCTGGTTCGGCGAGGCCACCGATGCGACGGCGGCCGCCGCTGGGGCGCAGATCGCGACCGCCCGGTGGCAGCCCCGGCTGCGTATCGCGATCGCTACGGGTGATGTGGACGAGATCGCAGGAGGAGAGGTCTCCGGCCCTCCCATCAGTCGGGTGGCTGCACTGGTCGCCGTCGCCCATGGCGGCCAGGTCCTTCTCTCGAGCGATGCGCACACCGCTCTGACCTCGTCCGGGAGCGCAGGAGTAGGGATTCGGAGCCTGGGTGCCCACACGATTCCGGGGATGCACGCCGACGAGCTCGTCTACCAGCTGGAGGTTGATGGAGAGCTGCCGGACTTCCCGCCACTGCGTATCGGTGAGCTTCCTCCGCCGCTGCCGATCTCGGAGCGAGGTGTGCTCGGTTACGAGCTTCGCGAGGATCTGGGCGCCGGGCCGTACGGAGAAGTGCATCGCGCTTATCAGCCGTCGATCGGGCGGGAGGTCGTCGTCAAGCTGATCCGGCCGGAGTTCGCCAACCACGCCGATTTCATTCGCCGTTTCGAGGTGGAGGCACAGCTCGTGGCGCGGCTGGAGCACCCCCACATCGCTCCGCTTCTCGACTTTTGGCGGGAGCCCGATGGTGCCTTTCTGGTCATGCGCTGGTTGCGTGGCGGCAGCCTTGCCGATCGTCTTGGTGGAGGGCCGCTTCCCATTGACGATGTCGACGCGCTCGTTCGTGATTTGGGTTCGGCCCTCGACTACGCCCACCGCCACGGTGTCGTCCACGGTGGCGTCAAGCCGTCGAACGTGCTCTTCGATGACGACGGCAATGTGTACCTGAGCGACTTCAGCGTCGGTCGCCTTGCCGAGGTTGGCGGCGATTCTTTGGCCCGCGACGTCAAGCAGTTGGCACGGCTCGTCGACCGATGTGTTGACGACACGTCACAGATCGATGAGTTACTGGCCGAAGCGACCACCGAGCCGGGCTTTCCGTCGGCCGCGGCGTTCGTCGGGGCTTGGGTGGCCGCGATTGGAAGCACGAGTGAGGCGCCAGTT
>CAMYJM010000478.1:2044-4440 GCA_947258635.1 uncultured Acidimicrobiaceae bacterium | reverse complement strand
GACCGATGACACGATCGACAGGGTCTCGTCCAAGGGGTTCGCGTTTGGCTACATCGGGGGCGGGCTCTATGTATTGCTCGCCCTCGTTCTCATCCTTCTCAGCGGCGACGACTCCGTCACCGGGCTCACCGAGACGGGCGCCGCCCGGATCGCGATCGCCGGGGCCGGAATATGGTGGATCGGATTCACGGTCTTCTCGATCCGGCGCCTGCCGGACGTCGGCGAGGCTGAGCCGATCCCCGAGGATATGGCCCGCCTTCCCAGCTGGGTGGCGTATACCCGGATTGGGTTTACCCGCACGATTGACACCGGCAAGAAGCTGCTGCAGTTCAAGCATGTCGTGCTGTTCGTTGTTGCCTACATGTTCTACAACGACGGCACCCAAACGGTGATCAACGTGTCGGGGGCGTATGCCGAGGACACCTTGAACTTGGAGACCGAGGTCATCATCGTCACTTTCCTGATCGTGCAGTTCGTCGCCTTCTTCGGGGCGCTCTTCTTCGGACGGCTCGCCGACAGGATCGGCGCCAAGCGAGCCATCATGATCTCGCTGTTCATCTGGATGGGTGTCGCCGTCGCCGGGTACCTCTTGCCCTCCGAGACGGTTCCCGTGGCCACCAAAGGCACCGCGACGCTGCTGTATCTGCTGGCCGTGGTGATCGGCTTCGTGCTCGGAGGGGTGCAGGCTCTGTCGCGCAGCCTCTTCGGTTCGATGATCCCCGAGGAGGCCTCCGCCGAGTTCTACGGGTTCTTCTCCGTCTTCTCGAAGTTCTCGGCGATCTGGGGCCCGATGGTCTTTGCGATCGTCAGCGGGATCACCGGGTCCGGCCGTCCCGCCATCCTCTCGATCATCTTCTTCTTCCTCGTCGGAACCGTCCTGCTCGGCAAGGTTGACGTGGAGAAAGCCCGAGACTCGCGCGATCGTTGGCACTTCGAAGGTGCCAAGACGATCGTCGAGTAGCGCAGTCGATGGGGTAGCGTCGCGCCGTGTTGAAGAAGATCGTGATTGCCTGGGCCGTCCTGGCCGTGCTGGCCGCCTGCTCCGACGCAGAGCCGGACGCCAGGGTGGCGGCTCCAGAAGTGGTGACCACAGCGGCGCCGTCCACGACCAGCCCGGCTCCGGCAACCACGTCACCCCCAGGGTCGACCTCCGTTGCGCCGCCGACCACACAGGCGACCGCCGCGACCACGACAACGATACCCACAACATTGCCGCTGACCGAGCTGTCTCTCGAGCTGGTCGAAGTGGCCCGCGGGTTCCAGCAGCCGGTGCTGGCGCTGTCCCCGCCCGGCGATTCGCGACTCTTCGTCGTCGATCAGCCGGGGCGGATCTGGGTGTTGGGAGACGACGCCTCGGAGCTGTTTGTTGATCTGAGAGACGAGGTGGTCTTCGGGGGCGAGCGGGGACTGCTCGGCTTGGCCTTCCATCCCGACTTCGCAGAGAACGGTCGGCTATTCGTCAACTACACCGGTGACGGGGGCGCCACGCAGGTCGCCGAGCTGCAAGCCGCCGCGGATGGCGGTTCCGCCGATCCGGCAAGCCGACAACTTCTACTCGAGATCAGCCAGCCGGCCGGGAACCACAACGGCGGCATGATCGCCTTCGGCGCCGATGGCCACTTGTGGATCGCCACCGGTGATGGTGGCGCATCGAACGATCGTTTCGGCCACGGGCAGCGTCCGGACACGCTGCTGGGGGCAATGCTTCGTGTCGATGTCTCCGTGCCGGGCGAATACTCCATTCCCGCCGACAACCCCTTTGTCGCCGGAGGCGGAGCGCCGGAAGTCTGGTCCTACGGGCTGCGCAACCCCTGGCGGTTCGCCTTCGACGGGGAGACGCTGTTCATCGCAGACGTTGGTCAGAACGAATTCGAGGAGATCAACCGTTTGGAGGTCGACGCCAGCCGGGGTGGCAACTTCGGCTGGTCGGTCTTCGAGGGGTTTGAGTGTTTCCGTGGTCCTTGCGACGCCGCGGACACGATCGCGCCGGCCCTCGTCTACGGGCACGACGAGGGCTGTTCGGTGACGGGGGGCTTCGTATATCGGGGTTCGGCGATCCCCGAGCTGGCCGGCCACTACTTCTACGGCGACTACTGCGGCGGTTGGGTCCGATCGCTGAGCCCCGACGGGAAGACGTTCGAGTGGGTTGACCCCCGCAGGGAGCGAGCGATCACCTCGTTCGGCCGGGACGCCGCAGGCGAGGTCTACGTGGTCGTCGCCGGCGGCACCGTTTATCGCATCGAGCGAGCTTGAGCGGGACTTCTAGTGTTGGCCGTCCGCAGCCGAATTCCGTAGCCTGCGGCGGAAGCAGCTCAACGTTCACCCGGCCGGCATTGCCGGTTCAAAGCCCAGGCGGTAGACTGGCCTATCATCTGATAGGCTCAGATTACGAGGAG
>CAMYJM010000478.1:0-2024 GCA_947258635.1 uncultured Acidimicrobiaceae bacterium | reverse complement strand
CGCCTCGCCAGGAAGACTTCATCTCGATCGTCGGCGGCCGTGGTGCGGTGATCGTCGACGATCAGGGTCGGGAGTACATCGACGCGATGGCGTCGCTGTGGTACGCCAACGTGGGATTCGGCCGCGAGGAGATCGCCGACGTCATCGCCGAACAGACCCGGCGGCTCGGCGCCTTTCACACGTTCGACCCATTCACCAACCCGCAATCGGAGGAGTTGGCCGCCAAGATCGTCGATCTCTCGCCGTTCGAGCGCGCCCGGGTCTTCTTCGGATCGTCGGGGTCGGAGGCGGTGGACACCGCCATGAAGTTGGCGCGGATCGCCCAGCGCGAGGCGGGCCGGCCCGAGAAGCACATCATCGTGAGCCGGGAACGGGGATACCACGGCACCAACTACGGCGGGACTTCGGTCCAGGGCATCGCACCGAACCGCGACGGATGGGGCCCGCTGGTACCCGGGATCATCAACGTCGTGGCCGACGACGACGAGGCGATGAAGCGGATCTTCGCCGAGCACGGCGATGAGATCGCCGCCGTCATCACCGAGCCGATTCAGGGAGCCGCCGGAGTCTGGCCCCCTCCGGAGGGATACCTATCCCACCTGCGCGACTTGTGCGACACATACGGCGCCTACCTCATCTTCGACGAGGTCATCACCGGCTTCGGGCGGACCGGCCGGTGGTTCGGGGCTCAGTTCTACGGAGTGACCCCCGACATGATCACCTTCGCCAAGGCGGTCACCTCCGGCTATGTGCCCCTTTCGGGGGTGATCGTCGGGCCGGCTGTCGTGGACGGCCTCGAGGCCAACGAGGGCTTCATACTGCGCACGGGCTACACCTACTCGGGTCACCCGGCCGCTTGTGCGGTGGCGCTCAAGTGCATCGAGATCCAGGAGCGTGAGAGTTTGCTCGAGCGCGCCGTCGCCATCGGGGAGCTGCTCGGAGCGGGGCTGCGCGCTCTGAAGGACGACGGCATGGTCACCGATGTCCGCGGGGAAGGAGGTGTGTGGGGTATCACGGTGCCCGACCCCGTCAACCTGGTCGCAACTCGCGACGCCCTCCTCGACG
Source organism: uncultured Acidimicrobiaceae bacterium (assembly GCA_947258635.1). Taxonomy (GTDB): domain Bacteria; phylum Actinomycetota; class Acidimicrobiia; order Spongiisociales; family UBA5794; genus JAHEJX01. Next base: position 959 of record CAMYJM010000478.1, on the reverse strand, counting down.
AAGGCGTCAACCTGCGCCCGATCCCACCGAATCACTTCAGCATGTGCCCGCCGCTGGTCATCACCGACGGTCAGATCGACTCGATCTTGGCCGCACTGCGCAAAGTTTTGGGTGCGGCCGAGTAGAGCCTGTCAGAATCACGACCATGAGAAGGCCCACCGCAACGGAGGTATAGCGAGATGCTTGTTGGGGCACCCAAGGAGATCAAGAAGGCCGAACGTCGGGTCGGGCTGACGCCAACCAGCGTTCGGGAATTGGTCGCCCATGGTCACGAGGTCTTGGTCGAGACCGGCGCCGGCGCCGGCATCGGTGCCTTCGACGATGCCTATGCGGCCGCAGGGGCCCGCATCGCGGCGGCGGCGCAAGAGGTTTGGGACCAGGCCGAGATGATCGTCAAGGTGAAGGAACCGCAGGCTGTAGAGCGCGCCCAGCTCAGCAAGGATCAGGTGCTGTTCACCTACCTCCATCTCGCGCCGGACCCGGAGCAGACCAGAGATCTCGTCGATAGTGGCGCGACCTGCATCGCCTACGAGACCGTGACGGACCGGAAAGGGGGCTTGCCGCTGCTGGCGCCGATGTCGCAAGTGGCCGGGCGGATGGCAATCCAGGCAGGTGCCCATTGCCTCGAAGCCCCCCAAGGCGGCGCCGGGCTTCTCCTCGGCGGGGTCCCGGGTGTCAAGTCGGCCCGCGTCGTGGTCATCGGTGGTGGCGTCGTCGGCGAACACTCGATACAGATGGCGGCCGGCCTCGGCGCAGAGGTGATCGTTCTCGACCGGAATATCGCGGTGCTCGATCGCTTGGCGCGCCGGTTCGGCAACGCGCTCGAGACGGTCTACTCGACGGCGTCGGCAATTGAGGAGTGGGTCCTCTCCGCCGACCTGGTTGTCGGCGCGGTGCTCGTCAAGGGTGATCGGGCGCCGCGCCTCTTCACCGCCGCGATGGTCAAGGTCATGAAGCCG
>CAMYJM010000477.1 GCA_947258635.1 uncultured Acidimicrobiaceae bacterium | reverse complement strand
ATCGACCGTATGGATCATCGGCGCGCAGCGGGTGCGCCTCGTCGATCGGCAGGTAATCGGGCACAAAAGCATTGCCGGGCGCCGACCAGCCGAGCGCCCACACGCTGCTCCAGTTGACCACCCGCTTGACGCCGGACCGGAGGGCGGCCTCGAACACATTTAGGGTTCCCTGCACGTTCTTCCCGAAGACGTCTTCCGAGGACGTGGCCGCCGGTTGCAGCGCCGAAAGGTGGAGAACGGCATCGGCGCCGTCGAACGCGGGCAGCAGGTCATCCATGGCGGCGTGGTCGCCGACGACCTGGGCGACGGTGGCTGGGGCTCGGCGGGGCCGTTGCCGATCGAACACCGTGACCTCATGAGCCGGCTTCTCCGGCCCGGAGCGGATCAGTTCGGCCACGACGTAGCGGCCTACCAAGCCGTTTCCGCCCGTGATGACGACCCTCAAAGCGGCGCGATTTCCCGGCGACTAGGCCGACGGCTCGGGGCCGGCGGCCTTGCGGCGCCGCTCCAACGAGGCTTTGACGGCCATGGCGAGATCACTGTGACGGTTGGCTTCCCGGGTCCAGTTGTTGGCCTTGTGGAGTCGCCGTTCGACGAGAGGTTCCGGAACGAGCTCCGAACTCAGGTCGAGGTCGGCCCAGCGCGCCGAGAAGTCGACGCCGACCGCCAGTTGGAGGTCGGTGCTGAAGCCACCGAGTCGCCCGAACGCCTCGCGTCGCATGGTTCCGTAGTGGTGAAGACCGGGGATCGCATCGTGGGTGGCCCGAATGCGACGGCGAGTCTCCTCGTCGATCTCCGGGCTGATGAACTCGTGGACCAGGGAGCGTGCCCCGCTCAACTCGGGCCGCGCCGCCAGGAGCTCGGTCTCACGCGCCAGCTTGGTGGGATGCCAGCGGTCGTCCGCGTCGAGGAAGGAGAGCAGCTCGCCTCGGCTCACACTCACACCGTGGTTTCTCGCGGCGCCGTTGCCGCCGCGTTCTTGGTGGATAGAGGTGATGGCGTCGCGGTACCCGTCGGCAATCTGGCCGCTCCCGTCCGTAGACCCGTCATCGACGACGATGACTTCGACCGGCGAGTATGTCTGCTCGAGCGCGCTGTCGATGGCTTCCGCGAGGTATTTATCGCCGTTGAACACCGGAATGACCACGCTTACGAGTTGCATTCGATCTCCGATCTGGCCGAGGCCCTAGTAAGACGCCTGATGAAACCTACGTCCCCGGCTTCTGGTCGGCAGGCAAGTTCGGCCATCCGATCGAGTCAACGTCATGTACCGGGTCGAGAAGTATCAGCTCTGTCATATCGGTGTGCTTCTCGAGACGCGCCGCGAACGGGCCGGTCGCCTTCAGATCCGGCACCCCGGGACGACGACCATCATCGTTGGGCGAGACGGTCACCAGCGACTCCGCTTGAAGTTCGGTCAGGAAAGGCTCGAGCGCGCTCTCAATGGAAGCCGCATCCTCGCGGTAGGCCGCGGCGAGTGCGGAGATCATCTCCGACGTCGAATTGCCCGCCGCGATCAGGGCCCAGACGTCGGCAGCGCCTCCTTGCAGGCTGAAATAGGTGCCGGTGGCGAGGTCGATGACAATAACCTCACCTTCGATAGTCTCATGCACCACTCTCGGTGTGTTCGCGTGCAGCCGCTGCGATCCCAATGTTCAACCCCTTGCCTGCTTGTCTTACGCCCCCTACGGCGTCTCTCCATGATACCCGGAGTCCGGAGGCGTTGGGCCGGAGGGGCCGCCACACACGTCCGGCGTGGCTTTTGTGGGAATTAGTGGGAGGATTTCGATGCTCGCGATGCCCGATCCGGTCCCAGCTCGGGGCATGTTCTCAGGTCCTCGTCCTGCCGTCTTCAGCGTGGGCCGCGATCCGTTCCGAGATCTTGGCATACAGGGTTCGCAGCAGGCTGCCGTGAGGTGCCCACCGCCAGCGGAGGTAGTGCCAGAATCCGCGCGGCCCGGCCACGTTGTCGAGCCGGCTCGACACGCGTCGGTAGAAATACCAGCGGTCGGGAAGTCCCCCGATCCTCGAATTGGGGCCGACATGGCTGAGGAACCAAGCCTCCCGGCGCTCGATCCGGGGGATGGGCGTCACGGGTCGCCGCGCCGCATCCGGAACGTCGACGCCGAGCTCACCGGAGATGAACTCGAGGCCTTGCCGAATGACGGTGCCCCGCCCGAGGAGGTCGGCAAGGTCGATCAGCCGGTCCCAATCGATTTGGGTCTCGTCGCTCGTCGCGATGAAGGCGGCGTCGGCGACCCATTGCAGGGACGGCACGCCGGCCCACCGCAGCCCGTGACTCATGGTGTGGAACAGTTGATACGTGGCCCCGGGCACCTTGACGTGCCGAGCGCCGAGCTTCGCAGCTCGATTTCCAGAAATCCTCGACCTGGGGGGCGGCGATCGTGTCGGGCGCCAGCCGCCAGTGGAGGTCGAGTTCGTTGCCGGCTTCGTCGGTGAGCAGGCCGGCGTGACCGAAGCGCCGCGTGGCCTCCGTGTTGGCGAAACTCTGGTTCCATCCGAGCGCTGCCAGCACGTCCAAGGCGACGTCGAAGTCCTTTTCGTGCACGAGAGTGTCGATGTCGGCCATGGGCCGGGTTCCCAAGCTCGGGTACAACGAGAGCACGGCGATGCCCTTCAAGAGCAGGGACTCGATGCCGCGCTGCTCGAGAGCCGTTGCCGCCTCCGCGGCCCGTTTGACGCGTAGCTGATTGCCGGCCCACGTATGCATGTAGACGGCCTTGAGCATCGCGGTCTCACCAAACTCGGCTCCGGCCTCGCTCAGCCGTGCCCAGAGGAGGGGAGCGAGCCGGGGGTGCTTGGCGACGACGGTCGCTGCGGACGGGAAATGACGGCGCAGCTCATCCCAAACGGGCGCCTCCTCGGGCCCCCCGAGGATGGCGGCCCGCAACAAGGCCCGCTCTTCGGCCGTCGGCCACATGCCGCCCCTGGGTCCCTTCACGCCACCGTGTCCTTTTCCGGCGTTACCTCAAGGTACTCCGCAGAATCGCCGCCGGCTTTCGAGAGATTGCCGTCTTCGAGGTACCAAGCGTCTTCGATGAACGAGTTCAGCTCGGGCCGGTGGCTTATGAACAGGATCGTGGGACGATGCTCGAGGTTGGCGAGGTTGGCGATGATCGTTCCGACCGCGGCCTCATCGAGGTGGTTGGTCGGCTCGTCCAACACGAGCAGGTTGGGTCGACAGACGAGGGCGCGGGCGATAGCCAAGCGCTGCCGTTGGCCCCCGGACAGCATGGCCCCGCCTTCCCCGATCACTGTCTCGAGGCCGTCGGGGAGCTGTTCGATGAAGCTTGTCGCGTCGGCGACCTGCAGCGCCTCGGCGACGGTGTGATCGTCGACCGACACCCCATAAGTGATGTTGTCGTAGACGGTTCCGAGGAACATGAGGGGCTCCTGAGGGACGACTCCGATGCCTCGGCGAAGGCTCTTTATGTCGAGCTCCTCGTAGCGCTTCCCGTCGAACAAGACGTCGCCGCCGGTCGGTCGATACAGGCCGAGCACGAGGCTGACGATCGTGCTCTTGCCCGATCCGTTCGGTCCCAGGATCCCCGCCACCCGGCCGGGGATGAGCTCCATCGACGCCCGCTGCAGGATTGGCTTGGCGCCGTTGTAGCTGAAGTCGACGTCCCGAAACGCAATGACTCCAAGGGTATTCGCCGGCGTGGTGCCCTGATATGCCGGATCGACTTCCGCGTCCAGGAACTCAAAGAGCCGGGTGAGCGACTGGAATCCTTCGATGACTACCGGGCCCGAATTGATGAGGATGTTGAGCGGCGTCCGCAGGATCGCCAGACCTGCGTAGAAGGAGAAGAGCTCGCCGAGGGTCAGCGTCCCGTCGGCCACCCCGATGCCGCCGAACACGAGAACGCCCACGCCCGTCATGGCGACAACCGTTGTCTGGAGGGAAGCCAGGGCCTGACTGCGCCAGGCCGCCGAGGTTTCCGCCTCCCGCAACTCTTCGAGGTGCCCGTCCTGGTTCTCCAGTTCCATATCCTCAGCAGCGCGCAGTCTGGTGAGCTCCATCGCCTTCAACACGAAGAGCACTCCCTGGCTGAAGCGCTCGAACTTGCGGTGAGAATCGCGAAACGCGCCCTGCACCCCGCGTCGGAGGAGCCGGGTGACGATGAGCAGCAGCGGGAAGACTCCGAACGTCAGCAGGAATAGCCGCGCGTTCAGCCCCGCCAGGACGCCCGCTATCCCGAGGACGAGCACCGCAGCCGGCAGCGAACGCGCCAGCAGCGCCTCGCTCATCCTGTCGATGCGGGTGGTCTCATGGACTACCCGGTCGTGAATCGAGCCGGAGTCCTCGCGGCGGAAATAGTCGATCGAGTTCTCATAGAGCTTGCCGATCGCCTCGCGCCG
>CAMYJM010000476.1 GCA_947258635.1 uncultured Acidimicrobiaceae bacterium | reverse complement strand
CGAGAACTCGAACTGCGTGCAACCGCCGAGCCGTCTGGAGTCCCGCGAGTGGCTGCAGCGAACCACGGCCGCGATTCGCGCGGCCGACCCGGAGGTTCTCATCACCGTGGGCCTGCACATGGAGGACCTGGAAGAGGACCGGATGCTCGGGCCGGCCGAAGCCGGCGAGGTGTGTGACTTGCTCACCATGCACGGGTACCCCATCTATGCCCGTTGGGCGTCCGGCCCAACGGATGAGCACCTGCTGCCCTTCCTGGCTCACATGACCCGCTGGCTCGGAGGGGGCAGTGACGTTCTCTTCTCAGAGTTCGGCCTGCCTACCTACCGCCGGGCCGATCCAGAAGGGGAGCGAGCCCGTCATGAGAGCCCTTCGATCCTCGTCGAAGAGCAGACCGCAGCCGCCTACACAAGACGGGCCTTGGGCGCCCTCCACGGCGCTGGTTGCACCGGTGCCATGCTGTGGTGCTACACCGACTACGCCCCGGCCATTTGGGCCAAGCCGCCGCTGGATGTTGCGACCCACGAACGTTCTTTCGGACTGTGGCGAGCCGACGGGTCACCAAAGCCGTCCGTGGAGGTAGTCGGGGAGTTCACCGGCCTCGACCGGAATCAGACCTCGGACGGCTTCGACTGGATAGATATCGAACCTGATGAATTCTGGAGGGACTCGGCGGCCCACCTCGGGCGCCTGTACGGTCGCTACCGCCAGAGCCGGGGAATCACTTCCCGGTGAGGCGCGTCAGGATTTCTTCGAGAGAGGCGGTGGCAATGCCCGTTGCGCTGTCGGCAATCCCGAACGGAATGACGAGCAGACCGTTGTGGATCATGCTGCCGCACGAGTAGACGACGTTGGGCACATACCCGTCGCGTTCGGTTTCGATGGGGGTGAGCAGCGGATCTTTCAGGTGGCCTATGACGCGACAAGGATCGTCCCGGTCGAGGAGGATGGCTCCGAGGCTGTACGTCCGCATGGGACCGACGCCGTGGGTGATCACCAGCCAGCCGGCCTCGGTTTCGAGGGGTGATCCACAATTGCCGAGCTGCGTGAGCTCCCATGGTCGCTCGGGGATCTGGATCTTCTCGCTTTCGTGCCAGAAGCGCACGTCGTCAGAGAGCATGAGGAAGTTGTTCTCCGCGTCCTGGCGGGACAGGGCGGCGAATTGGCCACCGATCTTGCGTGGGAAAAGGGCAATACCCTTGTTCTGGGCGGCCCTTCCGTTGAGGCTGGCGATCCGGAAAGAGATGAAATCGGCGGTTTCGATGAGCTGGGGGAGGATCTGGTTGCCGTCGTAGGCGGTGTAGGTGGCGTAGTAGACCACGGTTCCGTCGCGTGCGAGACGCACGAAGCGAGCGTCCTCCATCCCATGGCTCTCGGTGGGCCCTGCCGGGAAGATCACTCGTTCTGAGATATCGGACTCGGCTGAAAAGTCGCTCTGGTAGTTAGAGGAGGCGAGCCAGTGGATGACCTTGGTTGTCGGGAAGGCAGCGGCTCGATCGACGCCCTGCCGGTCGAGATCCACGATCGCCGCTTCCAGCTGCTCGAAGGTGAAGCCGGCCGGCAGCGGATCAAGGCACATTCGGGTGATGTCGTTGAACGCCCCCAACTCCTCCAGCTTGGTGGTAAAGATATGTTTCAAGTAGATCGGTGATGTGCGACAGCCGGTGCTTGCGTAAGGACTGGGCTCGTCCATCGTGATCTCTCCGCCGGCGTCGACCACGCCTGAGCGGAACTCGATGGACGATATATGGCCCTCACCGATCGCCCGCAAGCTCATGATGAACCGCTGCTCTCCCTGCGGCAGGCCGGATTGATCGGGAGCCGGTACGATCGACGGGTTGGTCAGTGCCGCGGCCTCCATTGAATACTCGTGGGTGAAGTAGGCCCCAATGAGTCGACGGCGCTCCGCCGAGAGCGCGTCGGGGTTGTCAACGTGATGCGCCATCGGTGTGAAGTTGCCGTCGAGAACGCTGCCGAGGTGTCTGTGGCGATCTGCGAACCGCTTTTCGGTTGCCTGCAAAGTCGCCACGACGTCACTCTCCGGCATTGCCAGGATCCGATCGATGATGACCCTGGCTCGTGACTGCCCGTCCGGAAAGGTTCCTTCTCCGGGTTTGAACGGCTTGGTGATCACACGATCCGGGTTCGGGCGAATTCGGACTTTGCGGCGGGTGATGCGGATTGGGTTCATGCTGCGGGTCACTTGGTAGCCGGTCCTGGCCTTGTGTCGGCACGGCTTTGTATCGGCACAACCGCCGCGATGGGTGAGCATAGAAGGTGGTGGGCCTCGAGCGGGGTATGGCCGTCGCGGAGGCTGTCGTCAGCTCAGGGCCGCGGCGTGTTGCAGCACGGCGAGGGCGGCCAGAGTCGACTCCGCTCCCCGGTTCTGATTGACTCCTGATGGCGTGAGCCCGTC
>CAMYJM010000475.1 GCA_947258635.1 uncultured Acidimicrobiaceae bacterium | reverse complement strand
CCTGCAACTCATGGCTGATGCCCATCGCCACGGTCAGCGGCGTCCGCACCTCGTGACTGATTGAGGCGATGAACTCGTCCTTGGAAGAGACCAGGCGCTCGAGACGATCGTGGGATGCGGCCCGCTCCAGAGTGGCGGCGACAACACTCGATATCGCTTGAATGAAGTGAATGTCGTCGTTGGTCAGACAGGGATCGTCCACGCTGGCTGCAGCCAGCAGGGCCGAAGCGCCGTTCACGTCGGGAACCGGGAGCAGCACCACGAATCCACCGAAAGGTGTCGGCACGACGGTGGCTTCCAGAGACTCAGGAACCTGGCTCATCATCCACTCCGGGTCGATCCGATCGAGCAGGGTGCCGGTCAGATCCCGATCATCCCAGCGGGTGAACTCCTTCAGCCGCTCTCCCCGCAGTAGGGCGACTCCGTCCATCTTCAGGCCTTCCTGGGCAATTCGAACAGCGCTCAGAGAGATCGCGTGGGGATCATGCGACTGCAGGGCGAGTTGGCCGAGCGCCGACACCGAGGCCTGCTGGAGCGCCCGATTGCGCAGCTGTGCTTCCGCTTTGTAGCGCTCGGTCACATCGAAGAGGGCCCCTTCGTAGATGACAGAACCGTCGGGCTGGGTGAGTGCTTTGGCAAAGTCGCGGACCCAGACCGTCGATCCGTCGGATCGGGCCATCTCGAAGTCCCGGCCGTCGAGGCATCCGAGTCTTACCAGCTCGCCGCGCGCCGCGGCCAAATCCGACGAGCGGGCGTAGAGGGCGGCAGTGTTCAGACTCACCAGGTACTTCGGGTGGGGATAGCCGGCGAGCGTCGCCATCGCCTGGTTGGCGTCCAGGATCTCGCCCGACGGCCGGATCCGGTACATGGCCACCGTGTGGTCTTCGAAGAACTGCCTGTAGCGCGCCTCGGACTCTCGCAGCGCCGACTCTGTGGCGCGCTGCTCGGTCACATCGTGCAACTGGAGGATGAACCCGGCATCGTCGCCGTCGTCGATGTAGGCGAAGCCGATGTCAACTGTGCGCGGCCCGTCACCGGCGAGCACCTGGACTTCCCTGCGGAGCCGCCCCACCCGTGTCGTATTGGCATCGATGAGGAACTGCACTATGTCGTGACGGTCTTCAGGGTCGATCATCGAGATCACCGGCCGGCCGGTCAGGAATCCTCCTTCAACGGCGAGGAGGTCGCATGCGGAGTCGTTCATCTCGACGATGCGACCGCGGGCATCGATCCACAACCCCGGCATGGCGCCGGCTAGAAGTGCCTCGCGACACCAACCCGCCTTGGGCGGGTCGGCCAGGCTCGGTGCGGGCAATCGTTCATTCCCCTTCATACCAATAACCCTGAATATCGGCCCCATACGAGCGACCTGAAGCCGGCTACGGGCGAATTTCGCGTTCTGCGCCCGCCCGCGAGCCGTCATGCCGGATTAGCCTGGCGGCATGGGCACTAGATACTTCACCCCCAAACTATTCCACTTCCTGGAAGACCTGGCGGAGAACAACGATCGCGACTGGTTCAAGGCCAACCAGGACGACTATGAGAAGCACGTTCGCGAGCCGGCTCTTGACTTCATCAACGACTTCTCTGGACCGCTCGCCAAGATCTCTCCGCACTTCAGCGCCGATTCCCGCAAGGTGGGCGGCTCGCTCTTCCGGATCCAACGCGATACCCGGTTCGCCAAGGACAAGACGCCTTACAAGCCAAACACCGGAATGCAGTTCCGCCACGTGATGGCGAAGGACGTCCACTCCCCCGGCTACTACATCAACCTCCAGCCCCGGGAGTGTTACATCGGGCTCGGGCTGTGGCGCCCGGAGACCAAGGTCGCCTATGCCATCCGCGAGGCGATTGCCGACGACCCGGCGGGGTGGAAGAAGGCGAGCCGCGGCAAACGCTTCACCGACGTGCTCACGGTGGGAGGCGATTCGCTGACCAGGCCCCCCAAGGGTTTCGACGCGGACCATCCGCTGATCGAGGATCTCAAGCGGAAGGATTTCATCGCCTCGACGAAGATCACCCAGGCGATGGTCACGTCGGATCATTTCATGGAGGACCTCGCCGATATCTTCAGGCGGGCCACCCCGTTCATGCGCTTTCTCTGCGGAGCAGTAGGCGTGAACTTCTAGCAAGCGGCATCTCACCCTCGACGGGTAGGTTCGTGTCATGAGAAACGACATCACCGGCATCGCCGGAGTAATCATCTGGACCGAACCCGGCCGCCATAGTGACATGGCGGCTTTCTACCGCGACGTTGTCGGATTGACTCCCCGCTCAGACCGGGATGGGTTCATCAACTTCGAATGGGGCCGGACCCGCCTGACGATCGCCCGCCACAGCGCCGTCGCCGGGCCCAGCAAGGACCCGCTGCGCACGATGGTCAATCTCGAAGTCCCCGACATCCATCCGGTTCACGAAAGGCTGGTCGCC
>CAMYJM010000474.1 GCA_947258635.1 uncultured Acidimicrobiaceae bacterium | reverse complement strand
ATCGTCGGTCCGGGCGTCGTCTTTCTTCTTCCTCAGCCACTTCATCCCAGGAATATCGGCAGCCGACCAATTCGACTTGAATGCTCTCCGTGGCTTTGGCGCCCTGGTCATCCCGTCGATACCAGGCCGACCGCGGTCAGGGCGGCGCCGACGCCCAGCAGCTGGAGCGGGCTGAGCCTCTCGTGGAGGAATAGATAGGCCAGCGTGACGGTGGCGGCCGGAAAGAGACTGCCGACGACGGCCACGATCGACAGGTTGCCCAGCCTCGTGGCGACGATGAACGCCGCATTCCCCATGCTGCCGAGGAATCCTGACACGATGATCGCCGGCCAAATACCGCCCCCCGGCACCATCGGCAGCCTGCGCCGGCCGGCGATGGACAGCATGAGCAACGCTCCAGCCAGTCTCACCGGAACCACCCCCCAGGCGCCGCTGTCTGCGCTCAATTGGTCGAGGGAGATGAACATGAGGGCGAATCCCATTCCGGCGGCGACGCCGTAGACAACTCCGACTCCTGAGTCGAGGCCGTCTCCACTGGTGGTGCCGGGCCGACTGACCAGCCAGATCGCAACAAGCCCGATCAACACTCCGGCTGTCTGATACCCGCTCAGGGTCTCCCCTGTGGCGAGGCCGAACAGCGCCGGGACTGCAGCCGTCCCGATGGCCGCTATCGGCGCAACCACACCCGTGTGGCTCTTGGTGAACCCAACGTAGAGCATGTAGAGGGCGGTTCCCGATCCCAGGCCGCCCATGAAGCCCCACCAGAAGTCGGCGAATGTCAGGCGGCCTCCGATGAGAAGGGCCACGGGGATTATCGAGAAGAGCCCGGCCAGCTGGATGCTCAGCGTGACCGCATGCACCCGGCCGCCGCGCCGGCTGGCGAACCCACCGAGGAAGTCCGCGGTGCCCCAGGCGACGGCGGCGCTCAGGGCAAGCAGGACAGGCATCGCCGCAGGCTACAGACCGCGGCCTACCCCCGGAACAGCTCTCCCGAGGCGGCGTGCTCCTTCAGGATGTCGGCCGGCGCGAAGCGGGGCCCGTGCTCGGCGGCCAGGGCCTCCAGCTTGGCGACGACCTCGGCGGCCCCTCTGGCATCGACATACGAGAACGGTCCTCCGGTGAAAGGTGGAAACCCGAGCCCGTAGATCGCCCCGACGTCCCCGTCGCGGGTGCTGCGCAGGATTCCCTCCTCCAGGCAGCGAGCTGCCTCGTTGATGAACTGCAAGCCGACCCGGTCCTGGATCACCTCGCGGTCCATCGATTTGGACGCGTCGACCCCGATCACCGCATACACCGATTCGTCGACGCCGCCCTTCTTGCCATCTTGATAGAGGTAGAAGCCGCGGCCGTTCTTGCGACCTCTCCGATCGTCGGCGACGAGCCCGTCGAGCCCGTCCGGGGGCGCCATCCGATCACCGAATGCCTTCTCCATGATCTTGCCGATCTTGGCACCGACGTCGATACCCACCTCGTCGGAGAGAGTCACCGGCCCAACCGGGAACCCCCAGGCCACCATGGCACCGTCGATGTCCTCGACCTTCACTCCCTCCGTCAGGAGGTGATAGGCCTCGTTCATGTACGGTCCGAGCACCCGGCTGGTGTAGAAGCCGGTGCCGTCGTTGACCACGATCACCGTCTTGCCCTGCTTCTTGCCGAACTCGACGCAGCTTGCAGTGACCCAGTCGGCCGTCTGGTCGGTGACGACGATCTCGAGCAGCGGCATCTTCTCGACGGGGGAGAAATAGTGCATGCCGATGACACGCTCGGGATGGGCCGCTTTGGCGGCGATCTGGGCGATGGGGATCGATGACGTGTTCGAGGCAAAGATGGTTTCGTCTCCGATGATTGCCTCCACCTCGGCCAGGATCTCCTGCTTCAGTGTCAGGTCCTCGAACACTGCCTCGATCACGAGGTCCACGTTGTTGAACCCGGTCCACTCGGTCGTGCCGGTTACCAGCTGCATCGCCTTGGCGGCGGCCCGCGGGGGCATCCGCCGCCGCTTCACCTGGCCGGCGAGATACCTCGACACGTAGCCGAGACCGCGAGCAACACCGGCGTTGTCGATCTCCTTGATCCTGGTCGGCACCCGGGCGTTGGTGGTGTTGACCGCAGCGATGCCGCCTCCCATGAGACCGCCGCCGAGCACCGCGACCTTGCCGATCGGGCGCGGGATGGCGTCGGTGTCGATGCCGGGGTCTTTCTTGAGATCCTGGCCGGCGAAGAATATCGACATGAGCGCCTTCGCCTCGGGTGAGGTGATCAGGCTGCCGAACTCGTCGAGCTCGGCAGCGTAGCCGGCCTCGATGCCGTGATCGGCGCCCGCCTTGACGGCGCGCAGCGCGGCTTCCGGCGCCGGGTAGTTGCCCTTGGTCTCGGCGAGGAGTCTCTCCTCGGCTTTGGCGAACAACACCTTGCGTCCGATCGCGTTGTCCTCGAGTGC
>CAMYJM010000473.1 GCA_947258635.1 uncultured Acidimicrobiaceae bacterium | reverse complement strand
AGCGGGAAGGCCCATCCAGCGATCCCCACCGACCATGCCAGTAGGAACGCATAGACGGTCTTGGTCACGTACAGGCTGGCGACGCGTTCGATGTTGCCGATCACCCGTCTGCCCTCGGCCACGATGTGCGGCATGCTCGAGAACCGACCGTCCACCAGGATCAACGGTGCCACGGCGCGCGCCGCTCCAGATCCCGATCCCATGGCGATCCCCACATCCGCCGATTTGAGCGCTAGCACGTCGTTGACGCCGTCGCCGATCATCGCCACGACGTGGCCGCGTGACCGCAGCGATCGGATGAGTGCTCGCTTCTGTTCAGGTGACACCCTGCCGAACACCGAGGCCCTCTCGGCTACTTCGGCGAGGGCCGTGCGGTCATCTGGGAGCTCCTCGCCGGAGACGCTGCCACCCTTGATTCCGGCCTCCCTAGCGATCGCGCCAACGGTCGCCGGATGATCACCGGAGATCACCTTCAGGTCGACCCCCTGCTCGGCAAAGAACGCCACCGTCTCCCCGGCGTCGGATCGGACGGCGTCACCGATCACGATGAGCGCCCGCGGTTCCAGCTCAGAGGGAAGCGCTTGTTCCAGGGATTCGGGACTCGAGGCGAGCATCAAGACGCGATAGCCGAGCTCGGTGTTCTCGGCGACGAGCGTTCGGATCGCGGCCGGGATGCCCAGCCGGTCCGGAGCACCGAGCACCCACGTGCCATGGCCTTCATACTCAGCAGCGCTCCATCGGCGGTCCGACCTGAACGGAACAGACGTGCGGCAGGTCCAGTCCGGAGGATTCGGAAAGGCTGTGGCAAGAGCCCTGAGCGTGGCGTTGGGGTCGGGCTCGACGTGGGAGACGGCGGCTAGGGGCTCCTTGATGGAGCCGGCCCCGACCGGGATGATCTCGCGCACTCGTAGCCGGCCCTCCGTGATCGTGCCCGTCTTGTCCAGGCAGACCGTGTCGACTCTCGCTAGTCCTTCGACCGCAGCGAGCTCTTGGGTCAGCACCTGCATTCTCGCCAACCGTGCAACACCCACCGCCAGCGCAACGGAAATGAGAAGGACCAGGCCCTGCGGGACCATGCCGATCGTGCCGGCGACCGCGCCGCGGGCGGCTTGCACCCACGACTCGGCGGCCTCGACCTGGCTCCAGATCAAGATGATCGCCGTCGGTGCGATCGCCCAGCCGACCCAACGGAGGATGACGTCGGTGCCGGCCTTGAGTTCGGACCCGATCAGGTCGAAAGATCGGGCTTCGTGGGTGATCTTCGCTGCATAGGCATCCTCGCCGATCCGGGTGGCTCGCATCGTTCCCCTGCCGGCGAGCACGGCGGAGCCCGACAGGCAGGTGTCGCCCGCTGTCTTCGGGCGCGGATCCGACTCCCCGGTCAGGAGCGATTCGTCGAGCTCGAGGCCTCGTGCCTCGATGACCTCGCCATCCACAACCACCTGGTCCCCGCGTCGCAACACGACAAGATCGTCCATGACGACCTCGCCTTGCTCGACATCGCTCTCCGCACCATCCCTGACGACCGTGACGCTTGCGCCTGCGACCAGCGCGAGTTCGTCCAGGGCGCGCTTGGCGCGTAGCTCCTGGATGATTCCCACTGCGGAGTTCACCACCATGACGACTCCAAAGACAGCGTCCTGGATCGGCCCGATCACGAGCACCACTGCTACCAGCGAGCCAACGAGAAGGTTGAAGCGTGTGAGCACGTTCGCCCGCACGATCTCCTCGACCGTGCGCGACGGTGTCAAGGTCGTCGTGTTGACCTGGCCGGCTGCAACCCGCTCCGCAACCTGAGCGCTCGTGAGCCAGGGGGCCGGCTCGGGTTCGGTTGACGGGCTGGCCGGCGGAATCATTGCCTCGGTGCGCTGGCTGTCGACCATCGGTCTCAACGTCACTTGCCTCGATTCCATGCAACAGTGCCGAACGGCCGGTTTGCGGTCGTGTCGGCAGGATCGAGCTGGAAGGCGGGGATTCCGGCTCTGGCGCTCCCACGTGTCTCAGACGACAGTGAAGGGTGAGATCCGAGGAGGATGTCTCATGACGATGGTGGAACGGTTGATCGATGACGCGCGTGACGCAATCAGCGTGGAGCGGGTCTACGGCGCACCCATCGAGCGCGACGGGATGACCCTCATCCCGGCGGCGGCGGTGCGCGGGGGCAGTGGTGGTGGGCTGAGCGAGCCCTCTGAAGAGACACCGAGTGGTTCCGGTGTCGGTTTCGGGATGACGGCCCGTCCCGTCGGCGCCTACCGGCTCCAGGACGGCAGCGTCGAATGGATCCCAGCCGCCGACACCACGAGAGTGATTGTCCTCGCCGAGTTCGGGGTGATCGTTGCGCTGCTGGTACTTCGATCGATCCTACGGCGTCGGCGTCGCTGAGGGGATTGCTCCGACGATGGGCTGATCGGTCCGAACGACTCTGGATGTACACACCGGCCCGGTGATACGTTCG
>CAMYJM010000472.1 GCA_947258635.1 uncultured Acidimicrobiaceae bacterium | reverse complement strand
CCCGGAACGGAGATCCTTTACGAGCCGGCCGGGGTATGCGCCTTGATCACCCCGTGGAACTGGCCCATGAACCAGGTCACCCTCAAGGTGACCCCGGCGCTCGGCGCCGGTTGCACCGTCGTTCTCAAACCCTCGGAGATCGCGCCGCTCTCATCCATGCTGCTGGCCGAGATGATCGACGCCGCCGGTTTCCCGGCGGGAGTGTTCAACCTCGTCAACGGTGACGGCGCCGGCGTTGGCTCTCAGCTGACGGGCCATCCGGAGATCGACATGGTGTCCTTCACCGGTTCGACCCGAGCCGGCGTTGCCATATCCAAGAATGCGTCCGACACGGTGAAGCGGGTCGCCCTCGAGCTCGGCGGCAAGGGAGCCAACATCGTCTTCGCCGACGCCGATGAGAAGGCGGTCACCCGCGGGGTGCGGGGTTGCTTCATCAACAGCGGGCAATCGTGCAACGCCCCGACGCGGATGCTGGTGGAGCGTTCGGCCTACGAGCAGGCGGTCGAGACGGCGGCGGCGGTTGCCGACCAGACCGCCGTCGACCTGTCCTCGAATGAGGGAAGGCACATCGGGCCGGTGGCTTCCGAGCAGCAGTTCGACAAGATCCAACGCCTCATCAAGACGGGAATCGACGAGGGCGCCCGGCTCGTCGCCGGGGGATTGGGGCGGCCGGAGGGCCACGACCGCGGCTACTTCGTGCGCCCCACCGTTTTCGCCGACGTCGCGCCCGAGATGTCGATAGCGCGGGAGGAGATCTTCGGGCCGGTGCTGTCGATCCTGCCGTTCGACAGCGAGGATGCGGCGATCGCCATCGCCAACGACACGGCGTACGGGTTGACGAACTACGTCCAGACGCAGGATCTCGAGCGAGCCCGCCGGGTTGCCCGGAAACTGCGCTCGGGCATGGTCGAGATGAACGGCCAGTTCCTCGGCAGCGGAACACCCTTTGGGGGCTTCGGCCAATCGGGCAACGGGCGTGAGGGTGGCGTGTGGGGCCTCGAGGAGTTCCTCGAGGTGAAGGCAGTCAGCGGCTGGAGGCCGGTCGAGGACTGACGCCAGAGCTGACAGCCGGTCACGGCCCGGGAAAGGACCTTGTGGACTCTGAACGACCGGATGAGGAAATGCGGTCGCTGCTTGCCGGCGCACCTTTCATTGCGGGCCTCGGTGTCGAGTTGGTCACGATGGGCAGCGATGGCGTCGAGACCGTGCTCGCCATCGAGCCGCGACACAGTCAGCAGAACGGCTTCGTCCACGCCGGGGTGATCGGGGCAATGGCCGACCACACGGCTGGGGGCGCTGCCTTTGCCCACATGCCGCCCGGGGCGGCGGTGCTGACCGTCGAGTACAAGCTCAACCTGCTGCGGCCTGCCCGCGGTGAGCGGCTGAGGTGCCGCGCCGAGCCGGTGAAGATCGGGCGGACGATCTCGGTCGTCGACTCCCGGGTGTACGCCTGCACCGGAGACCGTGAGGAGCTGGTGGCGACCGCCACGGTGACTTTGGCCACGGTGCCCCTCGCTGAGTGAAGCGACGGTGCGCCGCTGGTCGGGCTCGAGGGCGAGGTATTCGGATCCGCTACCGCAGGGCCGGTTCCTCGTAGCGGTCCCACGAGACGAACGTCTCAACGGGAGGGCGGGTCACCGGCCCGAAACGCCCTTGCGGATAGCCGACCGGGATCACCGCCGCCAGCAGCGTTCCCCGGGGCAGCCCGAGGATCTTCTCGTAGGTTCCCCGGGGAGCCAGTACCAGAGGCATCGTCAGGGCGGCGCCCAATTCCATCGCCCGGGCAGCCAGCAGCAGGTTCTGGACCGCCGGGTAGGCCGTCGCCCACAGCTCCTGTTCGGTATTGGCCCGAGCTCGCCGCGCCAGACGTAGCAACCGCCACAATCCGAGGTGGCGCAACCCGGCCCGCAGTGCCGTGCCGCTCCGGGCCGCCCTTTCGGCGAATCGATCGTGCTGGACGCAAACGCAGATCAGGGCGGGAACCTCGGTGAGGTGCTGGGCCAGGTAGGTGGCGGCGCGCAGCGTCCGTTTCCGCTGGCCGAGGTCCTCGCCGGGTCGCACCGGCATCGCCATTGCGGTCTCAGTGAGGAATGCATTGCCCCGGCGCCACGGCTCGGCCATCCGCCCGATCACGTCGCGGTCGCGGACGATTACGAACCGCCAGTTCTGGCCGTTGCCGGTGCTCGGACCTTGCGTCGCCGCCTCAACGAGTCCCAGCAAGACTTCCTCGGGCACCGGGTCGGCCCGAAGGCGCCGCATCGCCCGGCAGCTGTACATCACTTTGAATAGCTCTGTCTTCGTATCACACATGGCACCTCCCGTTGTTCTGAGATCTGTTCTGTACCCGAGCCGGCTCAGCGGCCGGCGGCTGGCGGCCTGTCGCCGCGCCATTTGACGGGTGCGGCCGGTGCGGAGCTTCATGTTGCCGGCCAGCGGCTGGCGGCCTGTCGCCGCGCCATTTGA
>CAMYJM010000471.1 GCA_947258635.1 uncultured Acidimicrobiaceae bacterium | reverse complement strand
GGCCGTCCGACGAGCCGCCGGCAGGTGACGGAACCGATCAAGGCCCGACGCCCTACGAGATTCTGGTCGGCAGCCTGGCGGCCTGCACCGCGATTACGCTACGCTGGTACGCGGAGCACACGGGCATTGAGCTCGAAGGCGTCGACGTCGTTCTCGAATTCGATCGCGTGCACGCCGAGGACTGCGCCGAGTGCGAGCAAGACCGTGGTGGGCTCATCGAGCGCATTCGATCCCAGGTGACGATCAGAGGCTCGTTTGACGAGGCCCAACGGGCTCGCTTGACCCAGATCGCGGGCCGCTGCCCCGTTCACAAGACACTCACACACGGAGTCCAGATCTTCGACTCGGTATCGTTCGCGACACCTGAGACCGAGTGAGCTCCTCGAGCCACGGAACCCGATGAACCCGACTCACCCCAGCCTCGTCCGCCCGCGCAACCCGGGCCCCATTCAACCGAAAGGAGCAAAGAGATGCCTAGTAGTCCTGTCGACGCAACCCCCAAGACGCAAACCACCCTGGTGCTCGGCGCCAGTGGCAAGACCGGCCGACGAGTCGTGGACCGGCTTGCCGAAACCGGCTACCCGGTGCGCGCCGCGTCCCGCTCGGGCGACACCCGTTTCGACTGGAACGACGAGGCCACCTGGGCTGCCGCGCTGGCCGGCGTCGACGCCGCCTACATCACCTACTACCCCGACCTCGCCTTCCCCGGTGCGGCCGACACCGTGGGCGCGTTCGCCGAGGTGGCCGTCGCCAAGGGCGTGCGGCGGCTCGTACTGCTGTCCGGCCGGGGCGAAGAAGGCGCTCGGCAAGCCGAGCTGCGAGTCGAAAACTCGGGTGCCGACTGGACGCTCGTACGCTGCGCCTTCTTCAACCAGAACTTCAGCGAGACTTTCGCCGAGCCCGTGCGCCACGGCGTCCTCGCCATGCCCGGTGGCGACACTCCCGAGCCCTTCCTGGATGCCGACGACATCGCCGACGTCGTCGTCGCCGCCCTGACGGACAACCGCCACATCGGGCAGCTCTACGAGCTGACCGGACCCCGCCTGCTCACCCTCGCCGAGGCCGCCGCCGAGCTCGGCGCGGCCATCGGCCGCGAGGTGCGGTACCTGCCGGTGACCCCCAACGAGTACGCCGCGGAGCTCGTCACCCACGGGATGCCCGAGGATGAGGCCCAGCCGATCGCCGAACTGATCGCCGAGGTACTCGACGGTCGCAACTCATACCTCACCGACGGCGTCGAGCGCGCTCTTGGCCGGCCGCCGCGGGACTTCGCCGACTACGCCCGCGACGCTGCCGCCAACGGCGCCTGGGATCTCGAGACGAAGGCGTCATGACTTCGTTCGCCCAGACGATGACGATCCTCTGCGCCGTCGGCGCGGCCACGGCGGCCGGGGCATTCTTCACCTTCTCGACGTTCACGATGGCGGGCTTGAAGCGCCTCGCCCCGGCGCACGGGGCCGCCGCCATGCAGGCGATCAACAGAGAGGCGCCGACGCCGCTCTTCATGCTGCTGCTGTTCGGCACCGGCGCCGCCTGCCTCGTGCTGATGATCTACGCGGCTCTGCACCTCGAGGACTCCGGCTCCAGATACCAGATCGTCGGCGGCGCGCTCTACATCCTGGGAGTCGTGCTGCTCACGGTCGGCTACCACGTGCCCCGCAACGACCTGCTGGACGGCCTCGATCCAAACAGCGCCGAAGGGATCGCCTACTGGGCAACCTATCTCGAGGAGTGGGTGAGGATGAACCACGTGCGCACGATCGCCCCGCTCGTGACGGCCGTCCTGCTAGCGGTTTCGCTGCGAGTGGAATGACCCCTCGTAACTGCCGGATCGGGCTTTGCCCCGTCCGGGAGACGCGCGAGCGCGCGGAGAGCGCGCATCGATCAGACCTACCTGTAGCCGAAGAGCATCGGAAAGAGCACGACGACCACCCAGGCCCAGAGCGCGTACACCGGTAGGTACGCGGTCTGCCACCGCACGAGCGACGCGAACGTGCCCCGGCCGGCCAGGAACCGGGCGTAGAGCACGGCCGAGAAGCCGAGATTCACCAGCAGGACGAGGTTCTCGCCCAAGGCGGCCACCTTGTTGGGACTGAAGCCGAACTCGGAGATCCGCCCGGCGATGGCCCAGAGCGCGAACGCGTCGACGAGAAGGGCGCAGATGACGAGAACGAGTTGGAGCGCATCGAAACCACCGGGAGGCGCCTGCGGATCACGCGCCGAGATCGCATACAGCAGGAGGCCCAGCACGAGCACCAGCAGCAGGTCGAAGCCGATGAGCACTTCCCGCCCGACGTCGATACCGCTACCGGTCCAGAGCATCGTCAGCAGAAAGGCGACGAGAACGGCCGTGAACAGCGGCGTGAACAGGCGCGTGAGCACCGGGGCCATGTTCTCGATGACGCTCTGCTTGGCTTCCACCAGCCAGGCGCTGATGAGGACCGCGCCCACCACGCCGCACGGCAGCACCCA
>CAMYJM010000470.1 GCA_947258635.1 uncultured Acidimicrobiaceae bacterium | reverse complement strand
TTCCTCGTCTGAGAGGTGCGCCAGATACAGGATCGCGGACTGGGGTTTCCCGTCGGGATCCCACAACATCGACCCGACATCGAGCGAGCGGCCTTCCGTCCACGAGGCAAAGGACGGCGACGCCACCAGCCCGTTGAGTTTCATGGCGAGCGCCGTTCGATCCTTCTCCGGGAAGACCGCGTCGATTTCGAACACCCCGAGCTTGCGCAAGGGTGGCCGCTGCACTTGGCCCAGAAGTGCCGCCAAGTCCAGGTCGTGACCCTGGCGCCAGGCGTGTTCGATGAGGTTGGAGACCAGGATGTGCTCGCGGGACGAGATCGGGTCGGCCTCGACCCCGATGAGACCCAGCAGGCCCGACACGAATCCCTGGATCTCGTCGCGTAGCGTCTCGGCGTCGTCCTCCCAGCTGAGGTCGGGCGCCGCCAGCGAGCCGACGATGTTCAGGCCGACGCCGGCACCGGAGCCCGGGGTGTAGACGGTGAAGCCGGCAGCATCCTTCAACGCAGCGATCCGGGTGCCGTCCTGATCCCACCAACCGAGGCCCTTCTTCCACAGGGCGGCCTTCTCGGTGGCGAGCTCTTGACGGCTCTTGTCCTCCTTGCGGGCCTCGCCTTCATCGACCCAGGGCTCGAAGTCTTCCGGGAGAAGATCGGGGAAGGTGAGCAGGAGGTTCGTCATGTCACCTTTCGGGTCGATAACGAGGGTCGGGATGCCGCTGAGCAGCGCTTCCTCGAGGAAGATGATGCCGAGCCCGGTCTTCCCCGATCCCGTCATGCCGACAATCACACCGTGAGTCGTCAGGTCGGCCGGGTCGTAGTCGACGAGAGCCTCGGTGCGGTCCCCGGTTGCCGCGTCGATCATCCCGCCTAGGTAAAAGCCTTCGGTTGTCATTTGTAATGATCCTCGTTCGTCCTGCGGGAGATTGTATCGGCGGGGTTCTGAGGCGTCACCGGGTGCCGGTGATGACGGCCGCCACTGCGGCGTCGACATCGTCGACCCGGGTGACGAGCTCAACGGAGCTTTGCACCTCGGTGGCGATGTGGGCGACGAGACTCGACCACTGGGCGCCGACCGCGATGACGGGCCGCGGGCGGCGTTGCGTCAATGATTCGATGAAGGACGCGTTCCATGCCACGATCAGCTCCGTGAGGGTACCGATGCTCCCCGGCAGGGCGATCGTTGCGATCGAGCTGTCGAGGAGCTGTCCGATTCGCCGCGGCAAGGTCGGCTGCGGCTTTTCGATGTGAGCCCATGGATTGGCACCAACCCGATTGGGAAACAATTCCGGGGCGGTGACTGCGATCACGGTGCCGCCGGCATCGGCTGCTCCCCGCGACACGGCCTCCATCAGGCCGCCGTATCCACCGGTCGCCACCCGGAAACCGGATTCGGCCAGCAGCCGGCCGCACCTCACAGCCGCCGTGTAGTCGGGTTCGTGGGGCTGCGTCTGGGAGGAGCCGAATACGGCAACCGTCCTCTCCGTGGCGCCGCCGGGCATCAGACGAAGTGGCGGGCGCGGCTGTGTTGCCGCTCGATGACTCCGCTGATCGCGCGCACCAGGCACAGCAAGGCTCCGCCGAGGAGGGCGTAGCCGATCATCAAGTAGGCATTCGAGTCGATAGAGCCTTCAACGGTCTTGCCATCGAGAATGCTCCCGTAGAACAGCATGGCAACCGTCGCGATCGCGAGGGCGGCAAAGCCGAGGGTCCACCAGTTGCCCGGCGATTTGTTCCACTCCGGATCATCTCTGAGGAGGATGTCGGAGCCCCTCCAGGCGCTATCGAAATGCTGGCGGAGTACGAGGATATTGACGAGAGGTATGGCCCACATCCAGAGGGCGGCCTCCGGGACGTGCTTGCCAAACACCGCGAGATTAGCCGTAGCCCGGCGAGCCCACACCACCGTCACGAGGTATACGCCGAGCACGGCGATGATCAGAAGCGGCCGGAGCCAGGACCCGATGATCGACTGGACGGACTCGACCCGGGGGACGCTCTCACCCGTCTCGGCATAGTCGGTCAAGCGGTTGTTGAGCACTATGTGGGCCACGACCATGGCGACCGAGATCGCGGCGGTTGCCAGCAAAGCCAGCTGAGTCAACTGACCGAGCGGTCCAGGATCTCGGAAGACTCGATCGATCGGCGCCAGCTCCCCGGTCGGCTGCGGAGTTGACTCGACCGGGGTCGGGGACCAGGTCGACGTCGAATCCGCCCCGATGGGCCGGGGTATGTCGCGGGCGGGTTTTGGCGGGCTGCCCAGAGGGGTTGGCAGTTCGGTTGGGACGTCGGGACGCTCGCCGCCTCGTGGGGGCGGAATCACCACAGCTTGTGTCTCATCGATTTCGGGAATCGTCATCGCCTCGCGAGAGGTGGCTGCGATGTCGTCGCGTGAATCGCCGGACAGCCCGAAGGCGTCGGTCTCGTCTGCGGTGGCGGTGACGTCCCCGGCGGTATCCCATGCCGGGCGGTCGGTCTCGTCTGCGGTG
>CAMYJM010000469.1 GCA_947258635.1 uncultured Acidimicrobiaceae bacterium | reverse complement strand
GGCGCAGGTTGTCACGGACGGGGAGCATGGGCCGGTTGTGGTTGGTGGGCTCGAGGTGCGCTCGTAGGACGGTGTGTTGCTGGCGATGGGGGCTGGGTTGGGGTGGTGGAGCGCTGTTCTGGGTGCGGTGGTGTGACGTGGGTTGTTGCTGGCGATGGGGGGTTGGCGTGGGGGGTGCTTGGGGTGGCGGGGTTTTGTCTCCTCCCCCGTTTGACACGGAGTGGCAAACGTTTGGGGGAGGTGGGCCCGCCCGAGGGACGAGGGCGGGCTCGGAGGGGGCAGCGGAGTGAGTCTGCAAGCCTCGCCCACGGTTCAGTTCTGGTTTTGTCGACGGCGGCCGGAGCCGTCATTCGGGAGACATTGGATTTCGGGTTTTTCTCTATGTGACAGGGTTTTGGGCCCGTTTCTGTCACAGGTAGCGGTCATCATGGGAACCATGTTGACCACGACCCGCCACCAGCAACAGCTAGAGAGTCATCTGCTCGAGGAGTTCCCGAGCGTCGACGCCATGGAGCTAGAGGTCGTCCGCCTCGAGGGCCTCATCTCGCGGGTGCGGGCCCGCCAAATCGAGATCCTCACGCTTGTCGACCAACTCGAGGTTCCCCGCTGGGACGGCACGCGATCACTGAAAGAGTGGATTGCGGGTCGCCTCGATATCCAGCCCCGCAACGCCAGTGACCTCGCAGTGCTCGCCAAAGCCGAACCGAGCCCAATCATGAGTTCGCTCCAGGCTGGCCTCACCTCAGTCGATCGGGCTGCCGCCACTACACGGTTGGCCAACACCGGAGTGGATCAAACAACCCTCGACCGAGCCGACGGGATTGCGGTGGGCCAGATCGGGCAACTGGCGGCGCGGCATCGTCGGATGACCCCGATGGACGAAGCCGTCGCGTTCCGGGGGAGGCGCCTCTGGTTCCAACCCAACCTCGGTAGCACCCATGGCGTCGGATCGTTCGCCATGACGGGCGCCGACATGGACGCGGTCATCGACGCGATTGACAAGCGAGCCGACGAGATCATCAGCACCGACGACCCCAACCGGCCCCCGTTGGAACAACGCCGGGTCGACGCCCTGGTGTCGCTGGCCCTCGACGCCACGAGCCCCTGCGACCGCAACACTCGTGGCGACCGCGGCCCTGAGCGGGTGGCGCCCAGGCGCCTCAAGGCTCGTATCTTCATCGACGCCGGCGAAGCTGCCGCGAGCGGCGGCGAGTCCGGGGCGCTCTCTCGGTCCGGGATCAAGGTGGGGCCGAACACGCTCGAGGAGATCCTCTGCGTCGGGGAAACCCAAACCACGCTGGTCGCCAGCAGCGGGCTGATGGCCGTACCCACCGATGGGGATCGGCTACCGAACCGCATCCGCGACTTCGTGTTCTTCCGCGATGGGGGCTGCACAGCCGATGGGTGCACCAGCCGCTACCGCCTCGAACCGCACCACGTGCGGCACCGCCGCAACCAAGGTGACCACAATCCCGACAACCTCACGTTGCTGTGCTGGTTCCACCACCACATCGTTGTCCATCAAGAAGGCTTCACCATCGATTCGGAATCCCCTCCGAGACGAAGACGATTCCTCGCCCCCGGAGTCACACGAGCACCACCCGACGACTGACCCGAGGGGGGCCCGTTCCCGGCCCGGGCGGCGCGGTCGACCCCCCATCCTTCGACCCGCGTGTCAAGGGCGAACCAACGTCACTCGGGCGGCCAACCGCACGGACTCCCATGGAAGCCGTCGCTTTGACGCGCCCGTCTGTCGAATGGCCGGCGATGAGCCGAATCATTCGCTATCTAGCGCAGGACGTCGGCGATCGCCGTGAGCGCCTGATCGATGTCCCCGGTGGAGATCTCGAGGTGGGTGACGGCTCGCACCCGGTTCGCGCCCAGGGGCAGCATGGCGACGCCGGCTGTATGCAGCGCCGTGCAGAACGCGGCGGCATTCATCGGGGTGACGTCGAAGTAGATGATATTGGTCTCGACCAATTCAGCATTGAGATCGATGCCGGGCATCTCGGCGAGTCCGGCGGCGAGGCGGGCCGCGTTGGCATGGTCGTCGACGAGCCGTTTCCGGTTGTGCTTGAGGGCGTAGAGGGCGGCGGCGGCGATGACTCCGGCCTGGCGGAAGCCACCGCCGTACATCTGCTTGAAGCGCCGCGCTCGTCCGATGAGTTCGGCCGGGCCGACGAGGGCGGACCCAACCGGAGCCCCGAGGCCCTTGGAGAAGCACACGCTCGTGGTGTCGAAGCCGGCGGCGAATTGGGCCTCGCTGACACCTGAGGCCGCGGTGGCGTTCCAGAGTCGGGCACCGTCCATATGCGTGGCGGCTCCGGCAGCGTGAGCCGCGGCGGCCACCGCGGTGAGGCGGTCGAGCGGCCAGACGACTCCGAACGCCCCGTTGTGGGTGTTCTCGCAGGCCAAGAGGGTCACCGGCTGGAACAAGTGGGTGGTCTTCGAGTCCGATGGGTTCGGCATCGCTGCGGTCACTTGGTGGG
>CAMYJM010000468.1 GCA_947258635.1 uncultured Acidimicrobiaceae bacterium | reverse complement strand
ATACCTATCGATCGATAGGTGAGCAATAAGAGAGGTCGAGGTGAAGCGCCCCGCTGTTTGAGCTCACCGCGGCGAGGTTCGGCCTCGGGACGGCGAGGGCGGGGAACGTCGGTGGCGGTCGTTCGTCGCGGCGGTCGCGGTGTACCCTGGAACCTTGGACGGCGAGGAGGGAAACAGCCGATGCTTCACCGCTTGCTCGTGGCCATTCTGTCGCTGTGCATTTTGGCGTCCTGCGGACAAGAGACGGGGCCCTCTACTGAGCCTGCAGACTCGTCGGCCACATATTCAGTTGTCATCACTTCCCTGGATCCCGAATCGATGATCCCGGCGATAAAGGCTGTGCGAGAGGAGACCGGCCTCGGGCTGGCCGCGGCGAATGACCTACTCGAGAGCCTGCCGTCCACGGTCGAGGAAGGCTTGACCTTGGCCGAGGCTGCTGCCTTGGCAGAACGCCTCGAGGAGTCTGGTATGAAGGTTGAAACGCGAGAGTCGCAGCGCTGAGATTCCTATCTGCCATATGCCGACTACGAAATCAAAGGGGAAGAACCCGCCGGCCCCACAATCCGTTGGCCGCTCCCGCCATCGCTCGGCTGCAGGCCGGTTTTCCGCATTCCGACTGCCGACTTCCGGCGGCTAGCCTGCGGTCCCTCATGGGCTTTGACGTGGCGAGACTCGCCGACACCAGCCTGATCGATCCCGACGGTGAGCCTCACCGCCTGGGGGATCTGTGGCAGGAGCGACCGGCCGTGATGCTGTTCCTGCGTCACTTCGGCTGACTGACGTGTCGCGAGCGGGCCGGTCAGGTCCGCGAGAGGCAAGACGACTTCACCGGCGCCGGCATCCCCGTCATCGCCGTCGGCACCGGCGGAAAACGGTACGCCAAGGCCTTCATCGAGGACGAGGAGTTCCCGTTTCCGGTGCTGCTGGACGAGGACGGAACCGCCGCGGAGATCATCGACACGAAGACGATCGGTCTCACCACCTACCTGTCGCCGACCGCAGTCGGCGCCGGCGTCAAGTCGTTCGCCAAGGGTTACCGCCAGAAGAAGACCGGGCGGCGACCTCTCCAGCTGGGAGCGACCCTGGTGATCGGGCCCGGCAATGAGCTGCTGTACGCCGACTACGAGGATCACGCCGGCGACCACGCCGATCTCGGCGAGGTGCTCGCCGCCGCGGGAGGCTAGCCGCGGCAGATAGTCACCAGGCGCTGCCCGGATTCGATCAACTCGTCGCGGCCTGATCGACGGCGTCCATCGCCCCTCCACCTCGGCGCGGTCGGGGCCCGAAATGGATCATCGGATGGGCAAGGATCCGAGCGTTTCTGGCCACGGTGTCATGCGGATGTCGGTAGAATCTGCGGTGGGATAGGGCTGTTTCCGAAGAGCCTGCGGCCCCGACTGGCCTTCCCCCCTGATTGGGTTCGGGCGAGGAGCTAATCATGCTTGGTGTGCGCAACACCCGGTCGTTCCCAGTTGTCAGCCGGTTGATCGATCCGAGCCCGGTCTTTACGAGTCTTGCCGCCGGCGCCACCGTTGCGGTTGGCTTCGCGGTTCTCGTTGCCGGGTGGGGGGACTTTTCCAACCCGGTCGCCATCTTCACGCTGGCGGCGGTCGGGATGTCGGCGGCGATCGCGGCGATAGTGCTCAGCGCATCAGGGCGGCATGCGTGGGCTGCCGTGGCCGCGCTCGTGGCGGTGGTAACACCGACCGGGTTCGCCTATCTGCCGAATCTGGCCATGTTCGTGGCCGCGATCAACGAGATGCGACACGCCGTCGCACGGCGCCGGCCTTCGACCGGGATCGAATGAAGCGAGCTGCTCTGGCGGCGGCCGCCGCGCCGCGCCCCCAATGGCGGGGGTCGAATCGGGTCGCTCTGGTCGTGCTTCTCGTCGTGGCCGCCACGGCGTGGTGGGTCGTCAGATCGTCGCCGGAGGAGCGTTCGGCCCGCGCAGATGCTGCCACCGTCGGCAGCGCCGTTGCCGAGTATGTGGCCGCGCACGGCCGGCTGCCCCGAGTGACGGTCACTCCGCTGGTGGCCGCGAGTGGTGACGTGCAGTGGGGTGAGGACTTCGTCGTGGAGTCGCGCCGCATTCCACGGGCCGATCCCAGTCAGGCTCGCGGCTTCTACGTGGTCGGTGATGCCGACAACTGGTGCGTCGAGATGGCGTACGAAGCGCCGCGCTTTCTCGAGGATTCATCGCCCCCAGCTTGGGTAGCGGTGAGAGGTGCGCGTGGTGAGCCGGGCCGTGTGGTGGACGGCCGCTGCGGCGCCGACTACGTACTGAACCTATCGCCGGTGACACTCGAGGGTGTTCCCCCGCATGGAAGTGTCGTCGACGCGGTGGGCGCTCCGGTCGGCACGTGCGCTGCGGACCCGTATGCCGGGGAGACGCCGCCCGGCGACCCCCAATTGACCGGCGTCCTCGAAGTGGCCGATTGCAAAGGAGCGCACTTCGGCGAGATCTATCACGCCGGCGAGATCGAGGCGGTGAGC
>CAMYJM010000467.1 GCA_947258635.1 uncultured Acidimicrobiaceae bacterium | reverse complement strand
ATGCCGGCGGTCGCGGGTCTTGTGCCGGTTGCCACTCCGGAGCGATTTTCAGCGAGATGGTGGCCGCGGGGCTCAACCCGACTCAGGTCGAAGATGGAGATGACAACCCGACTCATCAGGACTGCCGCACCTGCCACCAGGTCCACACCTCCTTCACGAGTGCCGACTGGGCGCTCGAGACGGAAGCGCCCGTGGGTCTGATCGCCTTTGATGACGGCGCGACCTTCGATGGCGGCAAGGGCAACCTGTGTGGGGTCTGCCACCAGCCGCGGCGAGCCATCGCCGAAGCCGACGCAGACGGCAACATCGAGGTCACCAGCACCCACTGGGGACCGCACCACGGTCCGCAGACCTCCATGTTGCTGGGTATCGGCGGTGCCGGCGACACTTCCGGCAGCTCGAGCTCTCACTACAACATGGTCGGCGACACGTGCGTGAGCTGCCACGTGGGTGAGACCTACAACCACACGTTCGGAGCGGTCGAGGCTAGCTGCGTCGAATGCCACGGCGAGGACTTCGACTTCAGCGAGAGCCAGGGCGAAGTTCAGGCCCTGCTCGATGAGCTCTTGGAGCTCCTCGAAGCCAAGGGCATGTACGAGTTCGTGGACGGCGAAGGGCACCCGGTCGTCGGCACTTATCCGGCTGCCGAGGCCCAGGCGCTTTGGAACTACATCTTCATCGAGGCCGAAGACAGCAGCCTCGGGATCCACAATCCGAAGTACACGAGGGATCTGCTCGAGGCGAGCATTGCCGCTATGAGCTAGTTAGCCAAGGAGACCTCGCAAGAAGCTCCCGGCTCAGCCGGGAGCTTCTCGCGTCAAGACCGGTGTCGGCTCGGCCATACGGTCGCGGCGGGCCGGCTCAACAACCACGAGGCGGCCAGAGCGCCCGCCGCGAAGCCGAAGAGGTGGCTCTCCCACGAGATGCCCGGCCGGGTGGGGAGAACGCCCCACAGCAAGCCCCCGTAGGCGAGAGCAGTGATCGCTCCGAGAGCGATGGCTCGCGGGCTGCGCTCGAAGAATCCGGCAGCCAGCAGGAACCCCAGGTAGCCGAAGACAACGCCGCTGGCCCCGATGTGGTTGGCGGTGCGTGCCAGCAGCCACGTGGCCAGGCCGCCCACGACGATCACGACCGCGGTGACCTGGAGCCAGCGGGGTATGCCGCGCAGCAACACCAGGGCGCCGAGCACGGCTAGCGGGATGGTATTGGAGACGAGGTGGGCGAAGTCGTCGTGGAGGAAGGGCGCCCAGAGGATGCCGTCGAGGCCGCCCCAGCTGCGCGGCTGGATTCCCTGGCGCTCCAGAGTGTGATCGAGAAACAGCACGTCGATGATCTCGACGAGCCAGAGTGTCACAATGACGGAGATCACGACGCGGGCGACCCCGAGCACGCGGGAGGTGGTACCAGTCGGGTCGGCCATTGGGTTAGGTTACGCCACACCGTCCCGCCACGGCTGCACTGCGGCGCATCGCACCTGTTTCCCCATGTGACCGAAAACGGACTATGGACCCATGGCGAGGATCCCATCTCAGCGACCCGGCACGTAGCCTTGGCCGAAAGTTGTGATGCCGCCCGGCATCACCAGGTTCAGGAAGGGAAACTATGTGCGTCGGCGCTACTCCACATGATCATCACCATCACGAGACACCAGAGGGTCTCTCGCTCACCAGACGCTCGTTTCTGAAGGCAGGCGCGGCCGGGGCTGCCGGGATGAGCTTGGCAGTTGCCGCTCCGGCAGTGCCCGCATTGGCTCACGCCAGAGCCGGAAGGGGGCACCGGGTCGTCGATCTCACCCACCGCCTCGTCAAGACGTTTCCTGCGTTCCTCGGACCGCAGGCGATCACCGACCAGGTCCTGTTCACAATCGAGAATGACGGCTTCTACACCAAACAGTGGACCTTCGACGAGCACATCGGCACCCACATCGACACTCCCGGCCACTTCTCACCGGGCGGGGCGTTGGTAGATGCGCTCGACCCGCAGACGCTGCTGGCGCCGATCGCCGTCGTCGATATCAAGCGCAAAGCGATGGACGATCCCAACGCCATGGTCGAGCCGAGGGACCTCGTTCGGTACGAAAGGCGCCACGGGCGGATTCCTCGGGGCGCGCTGGTGTGCATGAACTCAGGATGGGCCGCCAAAGTGGGCGACGGCGACGCCTTCCGGGGTGGGACCGGCTTCCCCGATCTCAACTTTCCCGGCTTCTCTTCCGACGCCACCGACTGGCTGAACGCCAAACGGGACATCGTCGGCATCGGCGTGGACACGATGAGCATCGATCCGGGCAACTCGGCGGACTTTGCCGTGCACGTGAGCTTTCTCGGCAGCGGACGCTACGGCATCGAGAATCTGGCGAATCTGGATCACATCCCGGCCAAGGGCGCCCGAGCCTTCGTCGGGCCCGTTCCTTGGGAAGACGGCTCCGGCTCACCCTGCCGGGTGCTGGCCACGGTCGCCGGAAGGCGTTGAGAGGGCTTTCGCCCTCGGCGCATCGTCCGCGTAGCGATCTGATAGGCGCCTCCGACCGAGGCGTGTCAGACTGCGCCATCGAGGACGGAAGGGGATTCCATGCCGTACAGGACGATCATCGAGCCGTTTCGCATCCACAGCGTGCAGGCCATCGACTTTCCGACTCGCGAGGGCCGGGAGGCGGCGCTGGAACGCGCCGGCTACAACCTGTTCGGGTTGCACGGCGACGAGGTGATCATCGACCTGCTGACAGACTCCGGCACCGGGGCCATGTCCGCCGAGCAGTGGGCGGGGATGATGGTCGGCGACGAATCGTATGCCGGCAGCCGGTCTTACTTCCGTTTCCGCGACGTGATCGAGGACCTGACCGGCCTGGCGGAGATCATCCCGACCCACCAGGGGCGGGCCGCCGAGAAGATCCTCTTCGCGACGGTCCTCAGCGCGGGTGATGTGGTGCCCAACAACACCCACTTCGACACCACCCGGGCCAATGTCGAGTACCAGCAGGCGGAGGCCCGCGACCTGGTGATCCCGGAAGGGCGCGACCCGGCATCGGAGCACCCCTTCAAGGGCAACATGGACATCGCGGCGCTCGTGGACACCATCGAAGAAGTCGGCCGGGCCCGGGTGCCGCTGGTCATGGTCACCGTCACCAACAACTCCGGCGGGGGCCAGCCCGTTTCGCTGGCCAATCTGCGGGCGGTTCGGGAGGTCTGCGACCGCTACGAGATCAAGTTCTTTCTCGACGCTTGCCGGTTTGCCGAGAACGCCTGGTTCATCAAGCAGCGCGAAGACGGCTACGCCGACAAGACGCCTCGCCAGATCGCTCGGGAGATGTTCTCGCTGGTCGACGGGTGCACCATGTCGGCGAAAAAGGACGGGCTGTCCAACATCGGCGGTTTCCTGGCCATGAACGACCCGGCCCTGGCCCAGCAGTGCCGCAACCTGCTGATCCTCACGGAGGGTTTCCCGACCTACGGCGGGCTGGCCGGCTACGACCTGGAAGCCATCGCCCAAGGTCTGGTCGAGGTGCTCCAGGAGGAGTATCTCGAGTACCGGATCCGATCCACCGCATATCTGGCGGACAAGGTCAGCAACGCCGGTGTTCCGATCGTGAGGCCGCCGGGGGGCCACGCCGTCTACCTCGACGCCAAGAGCTTTCTGGCGCACATCCCGCCGCACGAGTACCCGGCGCAGGCGCTGGCCGTGGAGCTGTATCGGGAAGGGGGAGTGCGCGGGGTTGAGATCGGATCCGTGATGTTCGGCACGCCACAGCCCGACGGGACGGAGCGGCCGGCCGAGATGGAACTGGTTCGCCTGGCCGTACCCCGCCGCACGTACACACAGTCACACATCGACTACGTCGGCGAGGTGGTCATCGCCGTCGCCGAACGCGCCGACGGGCTCGGTGGCTACCGGATAACCGAACAGGCGCCATGGCTCCGCCACTTCACGGCGCGCTTCGAGCCGGTCTAGGTATCGGCAGTGGACGCCTGGACGTTCCGAGTCGAAGACGTTTCGAAGAGCTACGACGGGGTGACGCCGGCGAACGACCGGATCAGCCTCGAGGTCCGGCCCGGCGAGGTCTACGGGCTGCTGGGGCCCAACGGCGCCGGCAAGTCGACCCTGGTCAAACAGGTCATCGGACTTCTCAAACCGGACTCCGGGTCGATCACTCTCGGGCCATTCGACCTCGTGGAAGACCCCGACGCGGCTCGCCAGCTGTGTTCATACCTTCCACAGGCCCAGATGCCGATCGACTCGTTCAAGATCCGCGAGGCGGTGCATGTCATTGGGCTGATTCGGGGCGGGGAAGATGGCAAGGTGCGCCGGCGCGGCGAGGAGCTGATCGAGGCGCTGCAGATCGGCGAGTGGGCCGACGCCCTGGGCGCCAAACTGTCGGGAGGCGTCCGCCGGCTCACCGGTTTCATCATGGCAACGGTGTGGCCGGGCAAGATCGTCATCCTCGATGAGCCCACCAACGATGTGGATCCGCTGCGCCGCCGGCTGCTCTGGGAACAGGTTCGCCGGTTGGGCAGTGAGGGGGCCGCCGTGATCCTGGTGACACACAACGTGATGGAGGCGGAGAAGTCGGTCGACCGCCTCGCCGTGATCAACGACGGCCGGCTCATCGCTGAGGGCACGCCGTCATCGCTGAAGGCAGAGGACCGCGGCCGGCTGCGTCTGGAGCTGATGCTGGAGCCGGGGACGCCGACACCGGAGCTTCCCGAGTTCGTTCGCCACGACGCCCGGGTCGGTAACAA
>CAMYJM010000466.1 GCA_947258635.1 uncultured Acidimicrobiaceae bacterium | reverse complement strand
AGCTGATTCTGAAACAGGTGCAGTCCAGCCTGAAATAACCGAGGAAAATCACATGCGTAGTCAAACCACAGACCCGATCAGCGGCAAGGATGTGACCAAGGTCGACAGGTCGGCGGCATATGCGGCCCGGCATGCCGCCAAGAACGTCGTCGCCGCCGGACTCGCTTCGAAATGTGAGGTCCAGGTGGCCTATGCCATCGGCCGGGCCGAGCCCTTCTCGGTTCTCGTGGAAGCGTTCGGCACAGCCCAGATCGATCCGTTCAAGCTCTCCACGCTGGTCTGGGAGTTCTTCGACTTCCGCCCGCAGGCGATCATCGATCAACTCGACCTCCGCCGGCCGATCTACCGGGACACGGCCGCGTATGGGCACTTCGGGCGGCCGCAATTCCCC
The DNA here is from genome assembly GCA_947258635.1 of uncultured Acidimicrobiaceae bacterium. Classification (GTDB taxonomy): domain Bacteria; phylum Actinomycetota; class Acidimicrobiia; order Spongiisociales; family UBA5794; genus JAHEJX01. Next base: position 2,110 of record CAMYJM010000466.1, on the reverse strand, counting down.
TGGGAGTCGACAGCGGTCGCCGAAGACCTGGCAGCCGCGGCGGCATCACTCTGACCGACGAGGTTCCCGCCGCCCGCGTGGTTCCCGACGTGCCGAGCCACGCCGTCGACGAAGGATTCTGGTATTCCATTCCCGAACCACTCGCCGACCGTGTCGAGGTCGGAAGCATGGTCAGGGTTCCGCTCGGCGGCAGACGGGTCCGCGGATTCGTCGTCGACCTGTCGCAACGCGATGCAGCGAGGCTCCGAGACATTGCACAGGTGTCCGGTCGGGCTCCGGTCCTGACACCTGGCCTGATCGATGCACTGCGCTGGGCGGCCAACCACTACGTGGCCCCCGTCGGCCCGATGCTCGCCCGAGCAGCCCCTCCCAACGTCCCTCCTGTCGCGCCGAAGCCCCACACCCACCACGCGGAACGCACCGAACATGCGCTGCGGGACATCGTGACAGCGGCGGCCTCGAAACGAAGGCACCGGCCTGTGGTCGCCCTCGGGCATCCGCCCGAAGGAATGATCGACCTGGCGCGCGATTGTCTCGCTGCAAACGTGAATCTCATCGTTGTCGCCCCAACCGCCCTCGAGGTCGAGGCGTTGACCGCTGCCTTCGAAGCGGCAGGCGTCGGGGCTTCAGCGGTGCTCCCTGACATGGCCGACAAGGACGTCACCGGCGTCTGGCGTCGCGTTCGACACATGGCGACGGTCACCGTGGGCACCCCACGGGTCGCCACGTGGGCCGTACACACGCCGGCCATCGCAGTCGCCGTCGAGGAGAGCAGGCGCTCGATGAAGGACCGCCAAACACCAACCCTTGCCGTTCGGGACCTGCTGCTCGCTCGATCGAAGCGTGAGCAGCTCCTCGCGGTCTTCGCCGGACCGACCCCATCCGCAGAGCTGATGGGAGTCGGCCCTGATGTGCGGCGCCTGGGTACGGGCAGACTCTGGCCATTGGTGGAGGTCGTCGATCGCAGGGACGACCCGCCAGGCGGCGGATTGTTGGGGGAGGCCGCCCGGCAGGCGATCCGAGCCATCGCTCCGAACGGCTCGGTGTTCGTGTACGCCCACCGAAGGGGATACTCCGCGGCCTCGAGGTGCGTGCGCTGTCGGGAACTGCGGGTGTGTGCCTCGTGCGGATCCCGTCCCGATCCGAGTGACACATGCGCGCGGTGCGGCGCAGCGATCGGTCCGTGTGTCTCGTGCGGGCACGACCGGTTCGAGCCGCTCGGAGCAGGTGTTGGTCGCCTTGTCGAGGAGATCGGCCGGATCGTCGACAAACCGATGGTGGGACCGATGGAGGCCCGTCGTGCGATCCGCGTGGGCACCGAACGGGATCTGCCACGGTTGAGTGGCCGTGATCTCGCCGTATGGGTCGACGCCGATGGCCTCGTTCGTGGCACCAACTATCGGGCGGCCGATGAGGCGCTCCGGATCGGGGCCCGACTCGCCGGCATCGTGAGTGATCGGGGCAGGTTGCTCGTCCAGACCAGCGACCCGGCCCATCACGCCATCGTGGCGCTCCGGCGCGCCGATCCAGTCGGTTTCCACGAGATCGAGATCGATCAGAGACGCACCTTCGGATACCCGCCGGCGGGTGAATTGATGGTCATCGAGGTCCGGGATCTCGACGACGTCGACGTTGCGGGCAGTGAACTGATCGCCATCGGAGGTCGCGCCACCGTCCTCGGTCCGGCCGAGTCCCAGCGGGGCGTTCGTTGGCTCGTTCAGGCACCGGATCTCGACGCCTTCAAGCTTGCCCTCCGGCCCGTCGTCGACCGCTGGCGCAACACCGGCGCCTCCGTCCGGATCGACGCCGACCCGATCGATCTGTGAGTGTCGGCCTGGCGGCCTCCCACTTGGGTCGGCCTGGCGGCCTCCCTGCGATCAGCTGATAGCTCACAACCCATAACTCACAACCCATAACTCATGGCCTGGCGCGCGTGGCAGGTCGACCTGTCAGCCCCGGGTAACCTGCCCGCTCATGGCCATCTTCCCGCTCAGGACGTTCGGTGATCCGGTGTTGCGGACCCTCACAACGCCCGTCTCGGAGATCGACGCAGGCGTCGAGAAGCTGGTGGCCGACTTGATCGAGACGATGTACGACGCCCCCGGAGGCG
>CAMYJM010000465.1 GCA_947258635.1 uncultured Acidimicrobiaceae bacterium | reverse complement strand
GCACGGCAACCCGGAGGGTTGCCGCAAGCAACGCGAAGCGTTGCCGCACGCCCGGAGAGACTCGAACTCCCAACCTTCTGATCCGTAGTCAGACGCTCTATCCAATTGAGCTACGGGCGCGTGATATGTCACACGATCGGGTGTGCGGGCCATAAGGTAGTCGCCCTGGAATGTCTCATAAAGCCCGGGAACCGGAATCCGGAAAGCATCGTCAGAGCACCATGAAGCGAACCCTCCTCCCCATCCTGCTCCTCGCCCTGCTCGGCGCCGGTTGTGGCGCCGACGATGTCGCCGACACCACCGTGACCACTCAGCCGCCCGGAACCACGGCGCCGCCGGAAGGGCCGCCCCGAATGCTCCTGATGATCACAAACGAGGGCGGCTTCCTTCCCATCGAGATGGCCCTCAACCAAGCACCCGCCTACACGCTGCTCACCGACGGCACCCTGATCTACCAGGGCCCAATCCCGGCGATCTTCCCCGGCCCCCTGCTCCCCAACATGCAGCAGGTGAAGTTGACCGGCGATCAGCTGGACGACATCCGGGTGCTGATCGATGCCATCGGCCTGCCCGAGATCGACGACTACGTCAACAACGATGCCAACAACTTCGTCGCCGACGCGTCATCCACAGTGGCCACCTACGTCGACGACGCCGGCGTCACGCACCGGATGTCGGTGTATGCCCTGGGCATGCAGCAGACCATGCCCGACGAGCTCGCCAACCTGGCTTTGCTGCGCGACACCCTCGATAGCTTCGCGTACGGGACTGCCGGAGGGGTTGAGTACACCTCCGACCGAGTCATCCTCCGGGTCCTCCAAGGGGGTAGCTTCGATCCCGAGTTCGAGGATACGCGGCCGTGGGAGTTCGGTTTCGAACCCGGCGACGTGACCGATCGGATGACGGACATCCCCTGCCGCGTGCTCGACGGGCAGGCCGCCGTCGCGGTCCGCACGCTGCTCTCCGACGCCACCCAGGTGACCCAATGGGAGCACGCCACGGGCACGTTCACCGTGCTGGCCCGTGACCTGCTACCGGGCGAGGCCGGGTGCGATTCTCAGTAGTCTCCCGATCCAGACGGAAAGGGAGCCAATGAGTCACCAGGAGCTAGCGGACCTCGCCGCCGAGTACTACGAGTGGACGCTGTGCACGCAGCCGATCAGCGCCAGCCTGCGAGGAATCCACGACTATGACGGTGAGATTGGCGAGTTCTCCCGGGCGGCCGAGGACCGCCAGATCGCCGAGCTTCGTGCTTTCGCCGCCCGTGCTTCCGGCGTCAACCCGGCCGAGCTCGACGCGCAGGATCGGATCACGCGGGACGTCCTCATCTTCGAGACCGAGAACGCGGCCGACGTAGCCGAGACTCGGATGGCCGAGCTGGCGGTGAACCACACGATCGGCCTGCAAGCGATGCTTCCGGTGATCGTGCCCCAGCTACCCATCGAGACCACCGAGCACGGCGATGCCTTCATCGAGCGGTTCGGCAAGGCGACTCAGGCGTTCGCCGAGATGAACGCTCGACTCGAAGAAGGAGTTGCCGCCGGGCGCACTCCCATGGCATCGACCGCTCGTAAGACCGTCGAGCAGATCGACACGATGCTGGCGACGCCGGTCGCCGAGGACGCCTTCATGAATGCCCGCGTGCCCGGAGGCGCCGACGAAGCGAAGTGGAAGGACCGCCTTGCCGACCTGGTCCGCGACCATATCCGCCCGGCGTTGCAGTCATATCGTGACGTCATCGCCGACAAGGTCGTACCGGCAGGCCGTAGCGACGAACAGCCGGGCCTCTGCCACCTACCCGACGGCGAGGCCAGCTACTCCCGCCTGGTCAAGCAGCACACTTCGCTACCGCTGGACCCCGAGGAGATCCACTACGTCGGGCTACGCCAGGTCGAACTACTCACCGAGCAATACCGCGTTCTCGGCCAGGAGGTGCTCGGAACTTCGGACCTGACTGCGATCTACAGCGCGCTCCGCGACGACCCCGCCCTCCACTTCGCGGAGGGAACAGAGATCGTCGCGGCCTCGGAGTCGGCGATGGCCAAAGCCAAGTCGGCGATGGGAGACTGGTTCGGGCGGCTGCCGCAGGCCGATTGCGTCGTTGCCGAAACGCCGACGGGGCCGACCGCCTTCTACTTCCCGCCGGCGACGGATGGCACCCGCCCGGGAACGTTCTTCGTCAATACGGCCGACCCCACCCGGTGGGGTCGCTTCGAGATCGAGGCTATGGCCTATCACGAGGGCATCCCCGGCCATCACCTCCAGCTGGCCATCGCCCAAGAACTCGAGGACATCCCCGAATTCCGCAAGCACGCGCTGGTGACCGTCTATGCCGAGGGGTGGGGGCTCTACACGGAGCGACTCGCCGACGAGATGGGCCTCTACAGCGGGGCCCTCGAACGCATCGGCATGCTCTCTGCCGACTCGATGCGGGCCGGCCGCCTGGTCGTCGACACCGGGATCCACGCCAAAGGTTGGACCCGCGGGCAGGCCATCGACTACTTC
>CAMYJM010000464.1 GCA_947258635.1 uncultured Acidimicrobiaceae bacterium | reverse complement strand
CGATATCTCGACCATCGTGCGGGTCGAAGACTACCTGAACCAATTGGGCTCGGTGAGGTCGCGCTTCGTCCAGCTCTCCTCGGAGGGAGACTATGCCGAGGGCGAGCTCCTCGTCGATCGGCCGGGCATGCTGCGCTTCGAGTACGATCCGCCCCATCCGGTGGTGATGATCGCCGACGGCGCCTTTCTGCTCTACTACGACAAGGAGCTGAAGCAATCGACCTTCATTCCGCTCTGGGAAACCCCGCTCTGGTTCCTGGTCAAAGAGCAGATCAGCCTCTCCGGCAACATCGAGGTCACCGACGTGGTAACCGACCGTGCGACCGTCGCCGTGACCGTCAAAGACAACGATTTGGGCGATGTCGGCGCCATCACGCTGGTGTTCAGCGACCAGCCCCTGGCATTGCGTAAATGGACCATCACCGACGCGCAAGGAATCACCACGCAAATCGCCCTGGTCAATCCGGAGTTCGGGGTCGAGCTGGCCGAGGACGCCTTCGATTACAGCGATCTGAACGTCCATGCCGGGGGTGGCCAGAAAAGGCGGTAATGGCGCTCCATTAACATGGGGGGTCAGGCCTCGTTTCGGGATCGAAACGGTCGCATCAGAAGCCCGATCAAGCGCTCTTCCGGCCGTCCTTCCACGCCGATCGCCATCTCCAGGCTGCGCCGAGTCGGGCTGCAACTGCGAAACAATCGGTCCCAGAAGGAGAACAGCGTGCCGTAGGTGCTGTCGGTGTCGCTCTGGCGGGCATGATGATGCACCCAGTGAAGCGACGGCGTGATGATCACCTTGGACATGGCCTGTTCCAGAGGCTCCGGCAGCTTCAGGTTCGAATGATGAAACACCGTGGCAATCAGCAGCAGTCCTTCGAACACCAGAATCGAGCCGAACGGGATGGCCAGCACCAGGATGACCCCAACCCTGAACAGGGCGCTCAGGAGAACCTCGCCAAAGTGAAACCGCAGGGCCGACGGGCAGTATCACTCGTATAACCTCGTCCGCTTCTCCGGCGACGGCGCCGCGGCGTCAATCGAGCATCTGAACCCGATGCTGGAGGGACAAGTGGCGATTCTCGGCTCGGGTCTACTGCCGGCCGCGGACAAACTCACCGTGCTCGAGGCGCTGTTCGCCGGCGGGATGTATCGACCCGATCAGAACAGCTTCATGTTGTACCCGGAGCGCCGCCTTCCCTCGTTCCTCGACAAGAATGTCGTTCCCCAATCTGACGTTGCGGCCAATCCTCTCCTGAGCGGCCTGATCGACAGCGGGAACACGTCGGTCGTCCAGCGCGACGCCGCGGGCCGCTACCGGTTCAACGCCGATTTCAGAAACGAGCGTGATCTGGCGGCCGCGTTAGACCGACTCGCCGAGGAAGAACCCCGGCGCGAGCTCGTTGTCGCCCATCGGGACGCAGTGATGAGAACCTACGAGGCAGTCTTCAACCACCACGCTTACGCCGGGCGGTCGGGCTCGATGTACGCATACGAAGGTATTGGCTCCATCTACTGGCACATGGTGGCAAAGTTGCTGGTCGTCGTGCAGGAGTCGATTCTGGAGGCCACGGACGAGAACGAACCGGCTGACACGGTCGACCGGCTCGTCGAGTTCTATTGGCGTATCCGATCGGGGCTGGGGTTCGAGAAGACTGCGGTCGAGTTCGGCGCGTTCCCCATGGATCCGTACTCGCACACCCCAAAGCACGCCGGAGCCCAGCAACCAGGGATGACGGGGCAGGTAAAAGAAGAGATCCTGACGCGCTCCCTCGAACTCGGCCTGCGCATCGAGAGCGGCGAAATCACATTCGATCCCATTCTGCTTCGGCCGGCGGCGTTCTTGAAGTCGGCCGGCGACTGGCAAGTGCGGCTTGGCGACGGAAGCCGGGAGGTCCTCGAATTGCAGTCCGACACTCTCGGCTTCACCGTCTGCCAGGTGCCGGTGATTGTGTCCCGAGTCGAGGGGCCCGCCGCCATCGAGATCGAAGGGGCCGACGGCTCCCGTCACCGGACTGACGGTCTCGTCGTCGACCGGCAGGCCAGCAAGGCCATCTTCGAGCGAAGCGGTGGGGTGGCGGTGGTGCGCGCGTTCGTCCCGAAATCCGCTCTCAGCGACGATTATCGCGGCTAGTGACCGTGACACCCGGGGCCGCGGTCCCGGGCGCTTCTCGTCGGCGTGCCGTGCGCCGATTATCTCCGAAGTCCGCTCAGCTGCGTGCCCGGCCCGTGGCACTGTGGACGGGCCGGCTGCGCCGCCGACTAGCCTGATGCCGTCCGATCACGGCCCCGGCGGGAGCCCTACCAATGTTGCAGCACCACCAGCCCAAGCACGACCCGGAGAGGCTCTGGGTCGACAAGCTCGAGCCGAAGGTGACGGCGCTGCGTACCGATCTAGCCGGGATGTCGCCCGATGACATCGCCCGCCGCAGCGGGGCAGTTCTCGAGAAAGGCCGGCTGCGGCTGGCGATGCTGTTCGACGACTACGAGGTCGCCACCGCCGACTACGTGGCGTCGCG
>CAMYJM010000463.1 GCA_947258635.1 uncultured Acidimicrobiaceae bacterium | reverse complement strand
GGCGGGAAGGGGGGCGCCGGCTGGTGGTGGCTGCCGTCTCCGGGTTGCGGTTCCCGTGATGGCCACAGAGCCCTCCGGCCTGGCATCACCTCATGCGACAGCCCCCCTACCCGCTTCGCGACGGCGTCGCCGGCGGGGCCCTTCCCCCTTCGGGTGGACACATGCGCGTGGACCGCCCCCCCTACCCGCTTCGGGGGGGACCCATCTAACGGCGCCGGTCAGCTCACGTAGCGGAAGCTGAGGCGGCCATCGACGTGTGTCGGGTAACCCATGGAGGGGAACGCGAAGTGACCGCCGGCGAGGAGAGCGTTCTCCTGTTCAGCGCGGTCCAAGATCATCCGGCGGCTCTTCGTGGATTCGACCGGATCCATGTCGAAGCCGGGATACCAATCCGGCTCGGCCAGCTGCACCGGCTTGTGGGCGGCGTCGCCGAGTACATAGGCTCGCTCGCCACCGCTGATCACCGCGAACGACACGTGCCCCGGAGTGTGCCCCGGCGTCGGCACGGCCACCACCTCCCTGGTGGCCGCGTACTCCCCGTCGACGAGCTCCATCCGGTCGGCTGCGATGATCGGAGCCAGCACGCGGTCGAAGTCGGGCCCGGCAGCCGGCTTGTCTCCGGGGCTCGACCAGTAGTCGAATTCCGTCTGCTGCACGACGTAACTGGCATTGGGGAACGTCAGCTCGAGGGCGCCTTCCTCGCCGCGAGTGTTCCACCCGGTGTGATCCCAATGGAGGTGGGTGAACAAGACAAGATCGATGTCGGCGGGGGCGACCCCGGCCTCGTGCATGACCTCCAGCAGCGACGACGGTTGTTCGAGGTCCACTGCGTTGGGCCATTGGCCGAGGCCGGTGTCGACGAGCATTATCTTGCCGTGGCTGTGGATCAGGACGCTTCCGTAGTTGTGAGCCATCAGCCCGTCGTCGTCGAGCCACTCTCGATACGGCTCCCAGGCAGCGGCGTCCACACCCTCGAAGAACCCGGCGGGACCGCGCCGCGTCCACGAATCCTGTAACGCGATCAGCTCGGCGTCGCCAACCGTGATCTTGCGGTAGTTGCCCAAGGTGCTCCCATCAGGCGTCGTGCTATTCGGCCACCAGACGATCGAGGGCGCTGAACATCTCCTCGATACCTTTGCCGTGCTCTTCGGCGGAGACGCCGTCGGCCGGAATCCCAACATGCCACATCACGACGTCCGTGGCGGCCCCGTTGGCTGCCATGTCGACGATCACGGCTTCGTCCACAACCATCGCGCCCGTTTGGTTGTAGCCGACCGGGCCGTCCCAATGGATCGTATAGGCGAGCCGCCGGTTCTCGACAATATCCAAGTAGTAGCCGAGGAACCCCCAGCGATCGGTCGGCCAGCCGGTTTCGTTGCTCGGCGCCGTCGTGTAAACGCGGTAGCTGCCGCCGACGCGAAGATCCGACTCGGCGGATGTGTCGGTTCCCCAGCCGGCCCACATCCAGGCTGCCATCTCCGTTGGTTCGGTGAACGCCCGCCACACTCGCTCCGGTGACGCGGCTACGCGGCGGGAGACACGGACCGAGGTGGCATCGGGAAACTCGAGGGCCATCAGTTGCGCGCTATTCGTCGGTCTTGCGGCCGCCGAAGAGGCGCTTGGCCAACTTCACGATCGTCGACCAGAGGCTGGCGAAGAACAGGGACATGCCCTTGACCTCGCCGGCGCTGATCTCGGAAGCTTCCTCAACCGTCGCGGCGGCCAGCTTGCCTTCGACACATTCGACGAACTCGACGATCAGCCGCTTCGACATCTCCTGGATGAGGCCGGTACGGCCGAACTGGGCGGCGGCGCCGGCCATCACGACGTCCGCGTCCACGGTGACACGTGTGCCGCCGTCATCCATCGATTCGAGCGAGTAGTCGACCTTGATCTGGCCCTGGCTGCCACCGCGCTTGTCGACGCCCTTGCCGCTGACCTTGCCGGTCCTGGCGGTTTCATCGGCGGTGACGGTGGCCTCGCCCTCGAACTTCGCGGTCATCGGCCCGAGCTTCACCGACACTGCCCCGGCGAATTTGCCGTCCCCCTTGTCCTCGGTGAGCTCGGCACCGGGAAGGCAGTTGGCCAGGTCGGGCACATCCTGGAACAGCGCCCAGACCTGATCGACCGGCCTGCGGACTTCGATTACCTCTGTGATCTTCACGTCACCCAGGCTAGCTGGCTGTCACCTCCCCCGTCTCCCCGCGAGGGGAGACGGAGTCGGAGGGGACAGCACAGGCGCGGCCGGTCTCCTCCCCAGCGAGCGCAGCGAGCGTTGGGGGCGAGGGGGGTTTGGGTGAGGCCACGCGGTCCGGAGCCTCGCCGTCCTGCCGATAGCCAAACGTCCCGAGTTGGTGGCCCCGCCCGAGGAACGAGGGCAGGGACGGAGGGGGCAGCACAGGAACTCCGGACAGCCCGCGCGCGAAAAACGAACGCCCCCAAACACCGGTCCCGCGCCTCTGCAACCCCCCTCCCCCTCCTACGTCGGGGACTCCCCCCAAACGTCGCCCTGCTGACGCAGT
>CAMYJM010000462.1 GCA_947258635.1 uncultured Acidimicrobiaceae bacterium | reverse complement strand
GGCTACCTCGCGATATGTGTAGCCGCCGAAGTAGGCGAGCTCTATGGCGTTACGCACTGCCTCATCCAGTTCGCTCAGGGCGCTGCGGATGTGGTCGGCCAGGGCCATTTCCCACACTTCCTCTTCGAGGCTCAAGCCCGCTTGGACGGCGAGCTGGGCGTCCCGTTCTTCTCTCATACGTCGTGATGACTCGGAGCGGATGAGATCGACGCTGCGCCCATGGGTGTGGGCCAGCAGATAGGAGCGCAGCGACCCGCGGGAGCCGTCGTACTTCTCCGGGTTGTTCCAAAGTCGCAGCATCACTTCTTGGACGATCTCTTCGGCGAGGTCGGCATCGCGCAGTAGACGCTTGGCAAGGCCGAGAACGGGGCCCCCGTGACGCCGATAGACCTCGGCGAGCGCCCCCTCATGCCCGGCGGCGAGCTGCGCTACCAGCGCAATGTCGGCCTGGCGGCTCATTGTCTCCATGTGGTGGCCCCTTTCCATGGGCTTTAGCACTAATTACGACTGCACCAGAAGTAGTTTTAGTGCTAAATGCAGAGGATGTCAAGTGGCGACGGAGAGAAATCAGGTCGACGGATGTCGGATCGGCGCACTTGACGGCTCGCACCCGGACATCGCGGATCCCGCGAAGCACTGAGTGAGATGGCGGTGTCGGGTACTAGGCCAAGACACCCAGTACGAGGTCCACTGCTCCCGGCCCGTCCTGGGCCCAGCCGTCGGCACCGAGATCGGCGGCATGAGCGGCGTCCGCGATGGCCGCCCCGCCGACGAATATCGGGACGTTGGGAGCGGCCTCGCGGATGGCTCTCACGGAGCGACGCACCGCCCGATCGGCCCCGAGGCGGGTGCTGCTGATACAGACGGCAACGAGGCCATCCAGACCGGCGATTGTCTCGGCCACAGCGTCCTCGGGCACGTCGGCCCCCAAGTCGATCACCTGGAAGCCGGCTCCGCGTAGTAGATCTGAGACCATCAGCGACGGAATCGCGTGCCTCTCTCCGGGCGCGGTAGTGACCACAACCAGCCCTTTGCTGCGGCCCCGGCGGGCAAACCGGGGGCCCATTCTCCCAATCAACCGGAGCGCCACCGAGGTGGCCAGGTGTTCCTGCGCCACCGTGATGGTGCCCTCGTGCCATTTGGCGCCGAGCGATGTCAGGGCCGGTGCGACGAGATCGGTGTAGATCTCGCCGGGCGCGGTCCCCGAGGCGAGGGCGGCTTCCACGACGCCCCAGGCGCCGGCTTCGTCACCTGCGACCAGTCGCCCCTCGAGGCGTCCGCTCCAGTCGACGGAACGGGAGCGGGCAGGTTGCTCCGGCCCGTTTTGCAGCGCGGCGACGTCGGCGGCGTCCACCTCCCAGACTCCGGCCACCTTGCGGGCGGGAAGCCGGCCGAGGCGAACGTAGCGATAGACGGTCATGTAGTGGGTGCCGAGCTGATCGGCCGCCTCCTGCAGGGTCATGGTTGTCGCCACGACGCCCACCATAGCCCATTTCCGAGCATTTATCACTAAAACTGCCATCCGGTGAACGCGGGTGCGCCGTACACGGGGGGAAGTCTCAAGAAAGACCCGAAAGGAACGAGACCATGCGCAAAGCAATCCTGACTCTCGTCGCTCTGATGCTCATGGCGGTGCCGGCAACGGCCTTCGCCCAGTCGAGCGACGGATCCGTAACCGTCGTGCACGGTGTGCCCGACCTGACCGTCGACGTGTATGTGAACGACGCCCTCACGCTCGAGGACTTCGAGTACGGCACCGTCACCGATCCGCTGATCCTCCCGGCGGCCGACTACGACATCGCCATCCGGGCGGCGGACGCCGATCCGGCATCCGATCCGGTGCTGTCTGAGGTCGTGACCTTGCCGGCCGGAGCCAACGCCACGATCGAGGCCAACCTCGACGGCGCTGGTGCCCCCAAGATCAGCGTGTGGGTGAACGACATCTCCACCATCGCCACGGGCGAAGGCCGCGTGACCGTCCGCCATACCGCGGCTGCTCCCAATGTCGACATCCTGGCGAACGACGGGGCCCTGTTCTCCGACGTGCCGAACGGCGCCGAGGGTGTGGCCGATGTGCCGGCCGGCGACTACAACGTGAAGGTCACGGCCGCGGGCGATGCTTCGACGGTGGTTACCGAGGTGCCCGCCCTGACGATCCCCGAGGGCACAAACGTCATCGTTTATGCGATCGGCGACCTGACCGGAGGCAGTTTCCAGCTTGCCGTCCAGAGCATCGGTGGGCTCCACACCCCGCCCGCCGGAGTGCCCTCTGGCACCGGTGGCGACCTGGGGACCGGAATCCCGGTGTGGCTGTTCGCCTTCGTGGCCGCGGCCGCGTTGACAATCGTCGCCGGCGGCGCCAAGCTCGCCCGCCAGCGCGGCTGATCCACGGAACTACCAGCTCGAAGTGGGAGAGGGCCGACCGGCAGCCCTCTCCCACTTCTGTTTGTGGAAGTATGGAGGACAATGATCGTGGGTACTCTCCCATATTCAGCTACGGAAACGTCCGTGAGCACGAATTCAACAG
>CAMYJM010000461.1 GCA_947258635.1 uncultured Acidimicrobiaceae bacterium | reverse complement strand
GGCATTCCCGTCGGAGAGGGAGCGGCCCGCTCACTCGATCTGCTCCGTGCGCTCCAGGACGGTGGAATCGCCATTGCCGACTTCCAGCTGCGACGCCCGACGCTCGATGACGTGTTTCTCGTTCTCACCGGTTCCGCCACGACACCGACCGAGGAGGCCCCCTCGTGACCACTAGTACCCCCACAATCAAGAAGACCCGGCCGGAACTCGTAGTCGACCCGAGCGCCGGGCTGCGGCTGCGGCGGGCGGTCCAGGACACCGGCTCCGTGCTGTGGCGCGACGTGATCCGCACGACCCGCCAGCCGGAGATGCTGGCGTTCGCGGTCGTGATGGGCGTGTTCTTCCTCGTCCTGTTCAACTATGTCGTCGGCGGGTCGATCGGCGCCGGCGCTCGCATCGACTACCTGGCGTTTCTCGTACCGGGGGTGTTCGTCATCACGGCGCTGCAGGGCGCCCAGCAGACGAGCCTGGGCCTTGCCGCCGATCTGGCGGAAGGCGTGACCGACCGATTCCGCTCGCTCCCGATGAGCCAGCTGGCGGTGATCGCAGGACGCACCATTGCCGATGCGATGCGCAATGTTGCCGGCCTGATTCTCGTGGCCCTGCTGGCCTTGCTCATGGGCTATCGATTCGCGTCGCCCGGCGGGGCCCTGGCGGCAATCGCTCTGGCGACCGCGGTGGGATACGGCTTCTCGTGGCTCGGCGCCGCCATCGCCGCCAAGATCAGGCAACCCGACATGGTCGGCATGCTCTCGATGTTCTGGCTGTTCCCGCTGATGCTCGCCAGCACCGCCTTCTCTCCCGCCGAGACGATGCCCGGTTGGTTGCAGCCGTTCGTGAAGTCTCAGCCGATCTCGGTGGCATCGGACGCAGTCCGGGCCCTGGCCAACGGTACGCCCGCCGGTGCCGACATCTCACTCACGGCCGGGTGGGTGGCAATCCTCCTCATCGTCTTCATGCCACTGTCACTGCGGCTCTACCGGAAGGTCGACTGATGGTCGTGAAGCATGTCGAGAAGTCACGGTCATCCGATGATCGGATCATCGCGGCCGCGCTGACGCTGATCAATGAGCGGGGCCTCGGCGGGGTCACGATGTCGGGAATCGCAGACTCCGCCGGCGTCGCCCGCCAGACCCTCTACAACCACTACCCCGACATCGACAGCATCGTCGCCGCGGCAATCAGTCGCCACAACCGCGACGCCATCGAGTTGCTCGAGTCGTCGCTGGCAGTTGCCGGCTCGGGCGAGGAGGAGCTCGAACAGCTCGTCCGTCACGTCGTGGCCGTTGGGGCGCATGCCGGGCACAACCTCGATGTTCAATACGGCCTCGCCGCGGGCACCCGAGCCACGCTCAGCGCTTACGGCGAGAAGGTGTACGGCCACATCCACGAGATCCTCGCCGCAGGTGTCGACTCGGGATCGTTCCGACCCGATCTGGTGCCGGCTTGGGATGCCGTCCTCGTCCAGCAACTCCTCAGCGGGATCTCACAGCTGGCCGGCCGGTCCCCCGACGAGGCCGCCGCGATTGCCGCCACCGGTATCCGCACGGTTCTCGCCGCCGTCGTTCCTCGTTGAAAGAGTGGGGGTATCAAATGGATGAAATCGGGCGATTTCAGATGCGTAGTGGCCTCCGGAGGGTGCCGTCGGTTGGGGGCGGTGGGGTTGAGAATTCGCCGGGGCCGAGGAAGTTGCTGTGCTTGTGGCCGATGGGCGATAAGCGAGCAGTTCACCGAGGTCGCTGCCACCGACAGCGACTGGACCGTATTCGGCGTGCGCTCTGGATTGAGACCGCACCGGATCCAGGACGCTGGTGGGTGCGAGAGGCCAGCGACGGGCGGCTTGCGGGGGGTCATAATGTGGGGATGGATCTCGATCCCCCGATCTTCGGCTACTACGGACAGGGCAGGGAGCAGGACCGATTGTTCGATGACGGGACGGGTGTGCTTGAGCGGCTCCGGACTTGGGACCTGTTCGAGCGAGTGCTCCCGGCTGGCGGGAGAGTGCTCGATGTTGGTGGTGGTGCCGGTGTGCATGCGGCATGGCTGGCAAGACGCGGCTACGAGGTGGAACTATTCGACCCGGTCCCTCTACATGTGACCCAAGCCCAGGAGCTTGCAGCGTCACTTCCAGCCGGACAACGTTTCATTGCCGAGCTGGCGGATGCTCGAGACGTTCCGCGTGACGACGCCTCTGCCGATGTGTTGCTGCTGCTCGGCCCGTTGTATCACCTGGTTGACGCCGCCGACCGGCAAACAGCCCTGGCAGAGGCATTGAGACTGTTGCGACCCGGCGGTGTGCTGGTGGCGGCCGCGGTCTCTCGGTTTGCTTGGCCAATGGACGCCTATCGCCAGCAAATGGCCTCAGACCCAGCGATCCACGCCTCCATCACTCACAGCCTGCAAACCGGAGAGTCTGTGGCCGAGCCAGGACCAGCTTCGTTTTGGGCTTACTTCCACCGACCGAACGAGTTCGAAGCAGAGATCAGCCGGTCAGGCTTCCGCAACGTCTCCCTGTACGGCGTGGAGG
>CAMYJM010000460.1 GCA_947258635.1 uncultured Acidimicrobiaceae bacterium | reverse complement strand
ATCGTCCGGAGCAAGGATTCTCGGCTACGGAAGACGCCCGGAACTCTATTCCGACGGATGTCCGCGCCATCTGGACGACTCGGTCCTCGAAGAGGTGGTGACCCGAGAAACGGGGGAAGCCCTCTTGGGCGTGCAGCATGCCCGCCTTCCCACGAGCGGAGGCTTTTTCGCAGCGCGGACATTTCGCGTACGTGTGCAATTGCCTGCGGGGAGGACGTGGAGCGCGATCTACAAGACGGTCGACCTCAGCCCAGACCAAGGGACCGGGTTTCGGCGCGAGGTCGATCGCAGGTTGGCGCACAGACTGGACAGCATTCCGCTTCTGGTGTGGGGGGGGAATGTCGGAGGTGCCAGCGCCCGGCGCCAGGAGGGGCTGGCGCGCTACATCCCGAACGTCTATCACGTCGCCCAGTCTCCTTCCGGGAGCCGATACGAGGTACTCCAGGAGGACCTGGCCGAGCTGCGACCCGTCGACAGGGCCACCGTCGGCCTGGTCGTTCGGGCATTGCCGGATTTGCACGACTCCTTGCGCGACCACATCAGCACCCGGGAACCGCGCCAGTTCGCGAGCGATGCTGCCGCCTACGAACTGGCCGTGGACGCATGTGTCGTGCAAGCGATCAGCGACTACGCGGCCGCGTATGCCAGCCGGCGGGCCACCGCGATTGCCGCCGAATTCGGGCCGGTCGCGGAATGGCAGTTGAAGAACCGGCATCGATTCCCCACCCACGCCATCCATGGTGACCTCGTCGCCAGCAATGTCCTCGTGGCGCAGTCGGATTCGAGTTTCAAGGTGATTGACTGGGAGCGGACCATGATCGGGTTTCCGCACCGGGATCTCGCGGCGCTCATCCGTAATCTGCCGGCCCGTATGGAGCGCCCTCTGCTGGAGCTCTACGCCCAGGCGGTTCCCGACCTCTCTGCGGCGGACCACACCGAGGCATTTGTGCTGAGCAAGCGGATGCAGAAACTGAAGGCGGCAGCGATCGGATCGGTACGGCTGCTGCAGCGCGATTGCGGCACTCCCGCTCCGGATGGCCGGCGCCGGGGCAGCTGCCGCGTCCTGCAAGCCAGGATCGAGCAGAACCTGGGTGTGGCCGAGGCGTTGGGGGAGCGGCTCCTCGGAGACTAAGCCGACCAACCTTTGGTTGATGACCTAGCCCAGAAAGGTCACATCGTCCGGTCATGGTTTCCCAGGGACGTGCTAAACAGGGTGGGTGACAACCATGCCCAACTTCCTGATCGTCGGCGCCGCCAAGTCGGGCACGACCTCGCTGTACCAATACCTCAAGCAGCACCCTCAGATCTACATGTCTCCGGTGAAGGAGCCGCGCTTCTTCTCGTTCGAGAACGAGACCCTTGACTTCGCCGGGCCCGGTGACGAACGGGAGATCCGCTCCACGATCACCTCGCTCGACCGCTACCGCCAGCTGTTCGAGGCGGTGACCACCGAGACGTCCATCGGCGAGGCATCGCCCCCCTATCTCTATATTCCGGGGACCCCGGCCCGGATCGCCCACCACGTCCCCGAGGCCAAGATCGTTGCCATCCTGCGGCAGCCGGCGGATCGCGCATACTCCAATTTCATGGACAAGAGATGGACCGGTGACGAGCCTCATGACGAGTTCTCCCGAGCCATCGATGACGAGCCGCGCCGCATTGCCGAGAATTGGTCGTTCAGCTGGCACTACGTCCAGCGGGGCTACTACTACCGACAGCTGCGTCCCTTCTTCGATACCTTTCCGCGCCGGCAAATCCGGGTCTTCCTGTTCGACGAGCTGGAGTCCGATGCGGCATCTGTACTGAGAGAGATTCTCCGCTTCCTCGAGGTCGACGAGACCTTCGTCCCATACGTCGGCGTGCAGTATCGGATCTCGGGTGAACCGAAGTCGCAGCAAGTTCACGACGCACTGCGGGGCGAGAGCCTGATCAAATCGACGGTCCGGAGCTTGCTGCCCGAGTCGACGCGGGCCACGCTCAAGGCCCGTCTCTTCGCCAGGAACACGATCCCGCAACGGATCTCGCCGGAGGACCGCTACCGGCTCACCGAGGGCTACCGGCACGACATCGAGCAACTTCAGGACCTATTGGATCGGGACCTGTCAGCCTGGCTGGAGGCGCCGTCCGACCCCGGAGAGGGTCGGAACTACGACCGGAACTCGCGGTGACATGACGCCTGACCAGATGACGCTCCTGCGCGGTGTTCTGCTCGGCGGAGAGGATGCGGGGCGCAACATGACCCGCTGGTGCGAGACGACCGATCTCGATTCGGTGGACGGTTCGAGCCATCGTCTGCTTCCGCTGCTGTTCCGCGGCCTCTCGCAGCGTGAGTTGGCCCCTCCCCAACTCGACCGGCTCCGAGGCGTCTACCGCAAGACGTGGTACCGCAATCAGCAACATGTTGCGGCTGCGGCCACCGCAATCCGAGTGCTGGACGGAGCCGGCATCAGCCATGCAGTGGTGGCCGGCCTCCCGCTGGCTCTCACCGCATATGACGACCTGGGGGCGCGGATGTTTCCGGCAGTCAGAGTTGTCGTCCTCCCCGCC
>CAMYJM010000459.1 GCA_947258635.1 uncultured Acidimicrobiaceae bacterium | reverse complement strand
CCACGACTTCCCGGACGGCCTCCCGGATGGCCGATACGACTTGTGGGCGGTCTGGGAGGCCCCGTGCTCGGCGTGGGTCGACATGGGTTACGCCAATCAGTGCGAGGACGATGCCGAAGTGATCTCGTTGTTTTCGTCTGGGGTCAACTCGCCGTTCGATTCCGCGGCCCCTTCGTTCACCGAGGTCGACGAAGGGCTGTCCAGATGACGTCGGCACCGGCGCGACGCCGCCGGCAAACATTGCGTCCGGGCTAGTCCAAAGCGAGCCGAGATAGCCTGTGCTATCAGGCGGTTCGTGTTGGCATCGATGACCACGCAGGCGGTCCCCGAGGGGTGGGAGACTCGGTGACGGAGGTCTAGGAATCGCGATTATGCGGCCCACGTCGCCGTTCGCCGTGAGCGTGCCCCCCGCGCATCGGCTATTGACGGACCGGACCTGGGGCGCGACGGTGAGCATGGAGGGCACGCTCTATGAGCAGCTTCCGCGCTCTACTTCTGCTGATCGCCCTCGGTGTCGCCGGGGCATCCTGCGACGGATCGCAACCGCAGCCCGCGGGAACAACTGCCCCGTCCGGCAGTGTCTCGGTGACGACAGTTCCACCGGAGCCGCCGGGCACTTCAATCCAGGCTACGACCGCTTCGCCTCCGGTTTCGACCACGACCACTTCACCTCCGGTTCCCATTGTGGTCACCGACGGCTATTGGCCGACCGGCATCGAAGCGCTATTGATCGCCGACGGGGAACGCATCGTCAGGGTGCACGCCGCCGGCGACGCCGAGGAGCTCTTGGTCGGTTCCTACGTGGCCGCGTTCGACGACCGGCGCGGCGGGATCGCCTTCGTCAGATTGGACACCAAGGACGGCTATCAGCTACCGACGCTCTACTGGCAAGCCGAGGGTGCAGAACCTGGATTCGTCCTGAGAAGCGAACAGATGCACCCGCTCGGCGTCCTTGACATTCCTACCCTCTGGCCTGGTCCCGGCTTCGCAAGCTACGCCTATGACACCAACAACATCGCAGGTGACACCTGTGTGGGGTACATGCCGCTGCGCTCCATCGATGGGAGCTTCATCCCGATGGAGGGCTCGCTGCTCTGCCGTCGCCCGCCGGAGCGGCTCGACGCGGCGGCCTGGTCGGGGCGCTACTTCGCGCTGGTGGTGACTGCGGGTAACGAGTCATGGCTGGAATTCGAGGGCCCCGGGGGCGAGCTGCTTCCGGTGCCGAGAGGTGAATCGATGCTCTTCACTCATTCACCGGAGCCCGTGTCGGGCGCGACCATTGACGCGGTGGCGATCGCTCCCGGTACCAACCTGATCGCGTACACGGTCGCGGCCGGCTCATGGGAGGCGGCGCCCACGTACCTCGTGGTGCACGATCTGGACACCGGAGTCGAGCTACTACGGACCGCCGTGGCGAATCCGGGCGTACACGTCACCAACCTCGACATGACGGCAACGGGTGTCGTTGTGTCCCGAGCCGCAGTAGATCCCGTGCCGGCGCTGATGGTCGACATTGCAGGCGGGCAGAAGGGTGAGGCCCCGCGGCCGGGCTTCGCCACGATCGCTGGCCGGGCGGCCGGAGTGCCGGCGCTGTATCCGCCACAGGCGGACGGCGGCACCGATCTGGTCGTGACGAGCCCGTCCGACCACGCCAGGGTCGAGGCGCGAGTTCTCAGGTTCGAGGGTCTCACCCGGCCCGGCAGCTTGGTCCGTTCCGGCGCCTACGACGCGGACGTCGACGCCGCCGGCCGCTGGTCAATCGCTCTCACGCTGCGTCCCGGGAGCAATGTGGCCACCTTCACATCAGTCGGTCCGGATGGCTCGAGTGCCGAGACCTCGGTCGCGGTGCTCTGTCGACCAGAACCCGGCGAACCGGTAGGCCTCGTCTATGAGGTCCTCGAATCGTCACAGGTATACGACGTATGGACCTCGCCGGCCCAACCGCTGCACCTATGGGCGCCAAGCGGGAACCTGCTTGACTATGTCGACAACATTGCCCTTCGGGTCCTCACGGGCTCCGACCCCACCGTCTCCGGAGCCGGGCCGCCTGAAATGTTGTGGCTATCTGATGTCGCCTACACCGACCGAGGCGTCACGGCATGGACGGTACGCGACCGGGTGGTACTGGAATCCGATGGCTGGGTCGATCGCTGCTGGTCGCTCGATGATCCGACCGCGGCGCCGCTGGTCGCCGTCATGGATCCGACGGGCCAGCCGCAGCGCGCCTGGCAAGTCGATCTGGAGAGCCGCCGGCTCGACGAGATCGACCCCGCCGGCCTTGACTGTCTCATGGTCGCCGGCTGACGTCCGGGCCCGTCACACCTCAACCAGGCGCACGCCTGCAGCACGTCGATCCGCCGGGGATGTCGCTCGAACCGGGCGCGGCGACGGCCGCGGTTCGTGCCGGACGGCCCGATTGATCGTGATCGAAACATCGGCTGTGGTCGATGCGCTCTAGGAGCCAGCTGAGCAATCCAGTTGCGGCGTCTCTGCGGCTCTCATCGCCCCTGCCTTCGCCCGACGAACTCGAAGTATCTACTGATACTCCTTCGCTCGCCGGACTGTGGCAGATGACGA
>CAMYJM010000458.1 GCA_947258635.1 uncultured Acidimicrobiaceae bacterium | reverse complement strand
GCCCTCGATAGCTACCATATTTCGGCGACACTACACTAGCTGAGGGCACTGACCCGGGATATTGTAGAAGATGACTTCCGGCCCCAACCAACGGTTGTCGAAGCAGCTCAACCTGTTCGACGTGTTCGTGATCGGCACGGGCGCGATGTTCAGCTCGGGCTTCTTTCTGCTGCCGGGTATTGCGACCTCGGAAACGGGCGCGTCGGTGGCACTCGCCTACCTCGCGGCCGGGTTATTGATGGTGCCGGCGATGGTGAGCAAGGCGGAGTTGGCGACGGCGATGCCGAAGGCCGGCGGGACGTACTACTACCTGGACCGCACCCTGGGTCCGCTGGTGGGCACGATTGGCGGCTTTGGCACGTGGCTCGCTTTGGTGCTCAAGAGCGCCTTCGCTCTGATTGGGATGGGAGCGTACGTCTCCCTCTATCTCGATCTCCCCATCAAACCGCTCGCGATTGTGTGTGCGCTCGCACTCGCCGGCGTGAACGTCGTGGGGACGAAAGAGGCGAGCCGTTTGATCCGCGTGCTCGTCGTCGTGATGTTGGGTTTGCTGGTCTTCTTCATGCTCCACGGCATGTTTCAGATCGCCACTGTTGATTCGGTGCCGCGCACCGGTCCCTTTCTCACCCGGGGCGTGGACGGGTTCATCGGGACGGTTGGGCTCGTGTTCGTCTCGTTCATCGGACTCACCAAGGTGGTTAGCCTGGCGGAAGAGGTGGAAGACCCCGATCGCACCGTCCCGTTGGGAATGATGCTCTCGTTGGCCGCGGTGACCGTGATCTACGTGGGGGGCGCATGGATCATGGTGTCGGTGCTCGGCGTCGATGTGCTCTCGGCGAGTCTCACCCCGGTGGCGGATACGGCGGGCGCGCTGCAGAACTGGGTGCCCCAGCCGGTGTGGGTCGCGCTCATGGTCACCGCCGCGGTGGCCGCCTTCGCGACGATGTCGAACGCCGGTATCCTCGCCGCGTCTCGCTATCCCCTCGCCATGGCCCGGGACCGCTTGGTGCCCGATGTATTCGGCGTCGTGAGTCGATTCCACACGCCGATCGCGTCGATCGGACTGACCGCCGGGGTGCTGGTGTCGGCCCTGTTGGTGTTCGACGTCGAGCAGGTGGCCAAACTCGCGAGTTCGATGCAGTTGGCGATCTTTATGCTGATCAACGTCGCCGTGATCGTCATGCGGGAAAGCCGCATCGAGGCCTACGACCCCGGGTTCCGCTCGCCGTTCTATCCCTGGATGCAATTCGCCGGGGTCATCGTCCCGATGATGTTGGTGGCCGAGATGGGGTGGCTGTCCGTGCTGTTCACCCTCGGCGTCATCTTGGTGGGAGTCGGTTGGTATCAGTACTATGGGCGGGACCGCATTGTGCGCGAGGGCGCGATCTTTCATGTCTTTGCCCGACTCGGGCGGCGGCGATTCGCCGGTTTGGATCGCGAGCTGAGAGACCTGATGAAGGAGAAGGGGCTTCGCGCCGAAGATCCCTTTGACGAGGTGGTGGCGCGGGCGCTGGTCGTCGACGTAGCCGACCGCGTCGGTCTCCGGCAGATCATCGACGATGCGTCCCACCTCCTACAAGGCCGCGTTGCGGTCAATGCCGCGCACTTGGTGAGTGCTTTCACGCATGGGGTGGAGGCGGGCGGAACGCCCGTGTCCCGAGGGGCCGCGCTGTTACACACTCGGCTTCCCGATCTCGACAGCTCGGAGGTCGTGTTGGTGCGCTGCCAGACCGAGGTGGACGTGGACGTCGGAGACGACGCCATGCGGCGGCAGGTGGCCGAGTCGCCGGTCCACGCCATCTTCTTCGTGGAGTCGTCGGAAACCGACCCCGGCCGTCATCTGCGAATCCTCGCGCAGCTCGCCGGGCGGGTCGAAAACGGCGGCTTTATGGAAGAGTGGTTGGCCAACCAAGACGAGCAGGAACTCAAGGAGACGTTGCTGCGCGACGATCGATTCCTTGCCCTCAAGTTGCGCACCGGCAGCAAGTCGGAAGCGATGATCGGTCACGCGTTGAGGGAGCTTAGCATGCCCGAGGGGAGCCTCGTGGCGCTCATCCGCCGCTACGGGGTGACGATGGTTCCCCGCGGCCGCACTGTGCTCCGGGAGGGCGACCGCCTCACGATCATCGGTGATCCGGCGGGGCTCCAAAAGCTCGATCAGGAATACGGCGACGGGGGTTGATGGGAGGCCGATTCGCGATCGAGGGATGCCGGATGCGGTCAATCCCGATTCGGCGGCACGTCGGCGGCTTCCCCGTGGCCATGATCCGAGTCAGCATGAGATACGAGGTGCCGGCGGAAGAGCACGATGTGAAGCAGGGTGCCCGAGACGAAGGCCTGGAACCATGCGAGTGCCTGGGGTGAGGCGCCGGCGGAGAATCCCGGACCAATGACATAGCCGATGATCGTTCCTCCCGCGACCGTCGCCACAACCGCGCTGGGAATCGCAACGCCCACCACCGGCCGCAGAACCCACCAGACGGTGAGTCCCACTGGTATGCGATGGAGGACTACCGCCAAGGCCAGCACCGGGGAACCGCCTTCCCCCGCGCCCTCGGCGAGCACGGCGCCGTCGGCCA
>CAMYJM010000457.1 GCA_947258635.1 uncultured Acidimicrobiaceae bacterium | reverse complement strand
ATCGCGGTTGAGCCCGCCAACCTGGCGGGGGTGTCCAACGTGGTCAACTTGGCATCGATTACGTCGATCGATGATGCCGATGACATTGCGCGGTGGCGCCGGATCATCGGGGGTAAGGCGGCCGGGTTCCTCAACCTGATGGCAGCGGGCGCCGTCACCACTCCGGACGATCCCGTTGCAATAACCGTCAAACCGTACCGCGAGCACGTGAGCGGCTTGGAGCCCGCGCTGGCCGCCATGTTGAACGACACCGGCTTCCGCGCTTCCGCCCGGACCCGGTTCCTGATGCTGGAGGGCGCCACCGCGTACGTTGATTTCTACACTCAGCCATCCGATCAGGAGCACGCCCGGCAACTGGCGGTCGAGCATCCGGCCGGCACCCCCATCGGCGACATTCTCCGCGCCGACGGATTCAAGAGCTACCTGCGCGACGTGCCGATGAACCCCGACACGCTGCGCGATATCGCGGCGACATTGCAGGTGACCTACGGCGACTACGCACTGAGTCAAGGCCTGCGGTTCCGCTCGTCGAGCACCGTCGAAGACATCGAAGGATTCAACGGTGCCGGGCTCTATGAATCGAATACAGGGTTCTTGCGGCCCGACGTCCAGATCGACGGCGGAGACCACAAGAAGACGATCGAGTGGGCATTGAAGAAGACGTGGAGCTCCTACTGGGGCTTCGAAGCTTTCGAGGAGCGGCGCCGCGAGGGCGTCGACCATCGCAGCGGGGCAATGGCAGTGCTCGTCCATGCCCGGTTCGACGATCCGCTGGAGAGGAGCAACGGCGTTTTCACCTTCACGATCCTGCCCGGCGGGCCCATTGGCGGCTACGAGATGATGGTGAACGCCCAGCAGGGCGACGTTGCGGTGACCAACCCCGATCCGACGTTGCGGGCGACACCGGAGGTCATCGTGGTCCGGTCGGCATCCGGAGAAGGAGACCTGCGGATCGAACGGGTGGCGTCATCCAACCTGGTGCCGGCGGGCGGCCGGGTTCTCGACGATGCCAAGCTGGCCGCGATCTTCGAGCAGGCCCGCGCCGTCGCCCATGTGTGGCGCGCTCGGGAGAATGCCGCGTTGCCCGCCCCCCAGCGCATCGAGGCGCTGACTCTCGACTTCGAGTTCGTCGAGATGGCGGACGGTTGGCCGGCCCTCAAAGGTGGGCTCGATTCCCCCCCGGGGCGGATCGTCATCAAACAGGCGCGGACGCTCGAACCCGGCCTGCGCGACGTGCCCCGCGCGGTGCGGGAGCTGCCGATCCCGCGCGACATCCTGATGCGGGCCCGCCTGGTCGAGCGGGTCTCGTGCCCCACAGGTGGCGCCGGAAGGGCCACGGCGATTGCGGTGCTGACCGATCCGCTGCTCGGGCCCGAGATGGGGTACTCGCTGGAACCGTTCGTTGTTGTCGAGGTCGCCGGCGAGGTCGGCCCCGGCGTCGAGTGCAGCCGGGAGACCCTGTACAGCACGCCGGATCAGTACTTGTTCGACCTGTTGCAGGCCGGCGAGCTGCTCAACCTGTCGCGGTAGCCAGTCGGTTGCGCCGGGTCTCGATCGCCGCGTTGAACTCGGCGCCGAGCAGGACGATGAGACCGGATAGGAAGAACCAAACGAGCAGCACGACGACGCCCGCCAGGGCGCCGTATGTGGCCCCGAATCTGAACGCAGCCACGGCGGCCGAGAAGCCGGCGGTCGCGGGCAGCCATACGGCGGCGGCGGCCAGCGCACCCTGCCACACCGGATGGTTGCGTCCCGGCGCATCGGACGGCGCAATGCGGTACAGCGCCGCCAAACCGACCACGACCAGGACAATCAGCGCCGGCCAGCGCACGATGTCGGCCAGCGAGCTATCGACGAGCTGGGGCAGTATGGCGACTCCGGCAACGACGATGACGACACCCACGATCATCCCGACCGTGAGCAGCAGCGCCAAGCCCCGCACTACCAGGTAAGACCGCGTCTCCCGCTCACCGTAGGCCAGGTTGACTCCGGTGATGAGGACCTTGGCTCCGGCGGATGCCGACCACAAGGCGGCAACGACACCGCCGACGGCACCCACCCCGAGACCGGTGTCGGAAGCCGTCACGATGCTCTGTAGCTCGTCCCGGATCGTGTCCGTCGTGGCTTGCGGCAACTGGTCGGCGATGGACTCGATGAGTCTGGTCAGGTCCGCCGGGTCGGCGACGAGCCCGTAGATCGAGATCGCCGCGATGATGGAGGGGAACACTGCCAGCAGCGCGTAGTACGCCAGGCTGCCGGCAACTACGGTCGTCGTGTGCGCCTTCAAGCGCTGCAGCACCAGCCGAGCGATGACCACTCCCGTCCGCAGCCGATCCGCCGGCTGCTCGGAGGGCCCCGGTCTCGTCCCGGCCT
Source organism: uncultured Acidimicrobiaceae bacterium (assembly GCA_947258635.1). Taxonomy (GTDB): domain Bacteria; phylum Actinomycetota; class Acidimicrobiia; order Spongiisociales; family UBA5794; genus JAHEJX01. The sequence continues at coordinate 213 of CAMYJM010000457.1, read as the reverse complement.
CGGCGAGGGGAGCGACCAGACCCGTCGGCTCAGGGTCGTCGGCTACTTCAGGAGCCGGCATCGCCGGTGGGTCGCTGTCTTGCGGGGGGCGCCGCGTGACCAGAGCGTGAATCGCCACCCCCACACCGAGGCCGGCGAGCATCCAGGACCCGAAACTGCGGAGCTTGGGCACCCGGCGCTACGCGCTCACAGCAGCCAAATCGACCGCGAAGA
>CAMYJM010000456.1 GCA_947258635.1 uncultured Acidimicrobiaceae bacterium | reverse complement strand
AAGACGTTGGCGCAGTATGAAGTCGAGGATGGTGGCCGCCGCCAGCGCCATGACCAGGATTCGAACCATGGAGACGATCATGGCCAGCACCTGGGTGTCAGTGTGTCGCGAGGGTAGATCGAGCAGAGAGTGGTTCCCGCCGATCATGAGCACGACGAGCATGAGCGCTCGGGGCGGGTAGATGTTCTCTCGCACCGAGAGCACCACCGTGGCCACCGCTACGATGGCTACGAGCGCCACCACCGCCTTCACCAGAGCCCGACGAAGAGCGATGTTCCTCTCGTTCACAAGTTCAATGTAGCGGGAGTAGCCCGCGCCGGCTCAGCTGGTTCCGGCCTACGGGGCGGTTTGCACCGGGGGATCACCCCCCGGCTGCCCGTGACTAGTCCACGCAGGAATTTCTCGAATCACCCTCCGGAAAACTCGAGCTGCCGCCGCCGATATATGAATTACCACGATCGAACGCTACGTAAGGAACGAAGGATGTCTACCAATCCTATGCAGCAGGCATTTGCCCGGCTCGAAGCTCACCGCAGAGAACTCGAAGCACAGATCGTTTTCGAGCTCGAAGCCAAGTTTCTCTCGACAACCGAGAGACCCTCCCAGATCATCGCCAGCCACCACGTCGGAAATGTCCGGGCCACCTTCGACAACGAAGAGACGACCTCCGGCAACGACAGCCACACGACGATCAGCTGGATCGACGACGAGTAGACCGCAACCCTTCCAGATCGCGATGTATTGAGGCATCCCAGAAGCGTGTCGTGCGCATCGGAAGAGACCCCCGGAGTCAGCCCCCGGGGTCTCTTCTATTCTCGAGGGCGGCTCGCAACGCCCGCAAGGCTCTCCCCCGGTGGGAGATGCGGTGCTTCTCGGCCGACCCCATCTCCGCCAAGGTGCGCCCGCCTACGACGAACACGGGGTCGTAGCCGAAGCCGCTTTCCCCGGATGGCTCCGTTCCGATCTCACCTTCGAGGACACCCTCGACGACGACTTCATCGCCGCCCGGCGTCACCAGAGCCACTGCAGTGCGAAACCGGGCGGACCGATCATCGCACCCGGATAGCTCGACAAGCAGCTTGGCCACATTCTGGGAATAGGAGGCGTTGGGCCCGGCGTAGCGGGCCGTCAACACTCCAGGGGCGCCGCCGAGTGCGTTGACCTCGAGCCCGGTGTCGTCGCCGATGGCCGGGAGGCCGGTGTGGTCGGCCACCGCCCGCGCCTTGAGAAGGGCATTCCCTCCGAGGGTCGGCTCCGTCTCGTCCACCTCCGGCCATTCGTAGCCCCGCGCAACCACGATCCCCAAGTCGCCGAGCACCTCTTCGATCTCGGCGATCTTGTCGGGGTTCTGCGATGCGACCACGACCGGCCTGTCCAATTGCACGTCGCTCAAACCCGGCAGGCGCGCTGCGCGGCCACCAGGCCGGCGATTCCGTCGGCGGCGCGATCGACCATGCGGTTGAGTTGGTCGCGGGTGAACGTCCCCCCTTCGGCGGTGCCCTGGATCTCCACGAGGTTGCCTTGGCCGGTCATCACCACGTTGCAGTCGACATCGACGGCGACGTCTTCCGTGTACTCGAGGTCCAGGAGCACTTCGTCGTTGACCAGGCCGACCGATACCGCGGCCAGATGATCGGTGATCGGAGATGCCTCGAGCACGCCCTGGTCCACCAGGGTGTCCATCGCGTCGGCCAGGGCCACCCAGGCACCCGTGATCGAGGCGGTTCGCGTGCCGCCGTCGGCCTGGAGAACATCGCAGTCGACCCGGGCGGTGATCTCCCCGAGCGCTTCGTAGTCGATGATGGCCCGCAGTGACCTGCCGATGAGGCGCTGAATCTCCTTGGTGCGGCCGCCACTGATCGAGCGCCGCGGGATCCGCTCGGTGCCCGAGCCCGGCAACATGGAGTACTCGGCTGTCACCCACCCCTTCCCCGAGTCGCGCATCCATGGAGGCACCTGCAGCTCCAGCGAGACGGTGCACAGCACTTTGGTCCGCCCCATGGTGATCAGCACCGAGCCCGGAGTCATCTCGGTGAAGCCGCGAGTGATCGTCACGGGCCGCAGTTCGTCCACCGCGCGGCCGACTCGTATCGGCTGGAGCTCATGTGTCATTCAGGCATCTTCCTCTCGAGTTGCCCCGATCATGTACGTCTCGCCGGGCGCCGCCAAACCGAGCCGGCCCGTGTATTCCGTCGCGGCCGCTTCCAGGCCGAGCCGGGCATCGATGGTTTCGGGGATGTGGGTGAGCAGCAGATGTTGGACACCGGCCGCGGCAGCCATGGCGCCGGCCTGGCGCGCCGTCATGTGGAAGGGGAACGGCTCGCGTTGATCATCGAGGCTCGCCTCGGCCAGGAGCAGATCGACGCCGGCGACGTGATCGGTGACGAGGCCACTGGGACCCGTGTCGCCGGTGTAGCCGAGAGCCCCTCCACCTGAGGCAAGCCTGTAAGCGAAAGCGGGCACGGAGTGGTGGGCGGCTTGCACGGTTACGGTCACGTCGCCGAACGCAAAACTCTCGCCGGGTTGAGCCTCGTGAAATGCCAGGACCGCGAAGAGCGGATGGTCGTCGCTTCCTCCGACGAAGCCCCGCAGCCGGGCAATCGACCCGTCGGGAACGATGACTGGTATCGGGCGGGTGCTGTGACGGATATAGGCCAGCGTGTGGGACAGGGCGAAGATGTCGCTGCTGTGGTCCGGGTGCATGTGGCTGAGCAAGACCGCGTCGAGGGACTCGGGATCGACCGTATCCAGAAGAGCCATATACGTGCCGGGCCCGGCGTCCATCCAGATCGTCGCCGCGGTCGCCCGTACGAGATAGCCGCTGGCCGGATTGCCGGGACGCGGTGCGGTGCCGCTGCTGCCGAGAACGTCGAGGCGCATCACGCGTTCCAATCGAGAAACGCCCCGCCGAACGAGACGATCGCCACCCACAGAACCCCGGCCAGCAAGCCCATGGCCAGCGGAATCCACGGCGTCCGTCGCCATCTCATCACCGAGTAGATCGCAGTCGCCGCCCAGGCCGCGATGA
>CAMYJM010000455.1 GCA_947258635.1 uncultured Acidimicrobiaceae bacterium | reverse complement strand
GATGGCGGCAAGCGACATCGTTACGTCCAGAACCCCGAGAACCGCCTGCTCCGGCGGATGCGCGTGACAGGCAGCCTCGGCGCAGCCGGCCTCGTTGTAGATCGGATCGATGACACCCAGGACCGGCTTTCCTTCCCCATCGGCGAAGGCCCGCAGGCCGTGGCCGGCGGCAAGGGCCTCCGCCGGCGAGGGCGTGTTGTGACAGCCATAGCAGGCCGGCGCGTGGCGGTCTACGACCGAGCCCACCTGGTCGCGGTCCGCCGAGTAGACGATGCGGCCTTCTTTGTTCAGGATGCGAACGTCGAGAATGGCTGCCTGGCGGCCGATGGAGGCGACGATCTGCTCCACGTCATCTCGCCGATTGTGCAGCATGGCGTAGCGCGTGCTGTGGCGGATGGTTGCGGCAAGCTGTCGCCCATGCTCTCCCACCTGCTCGATCTGGGCGCTCTTCAACTCCCGCAGCAGAAAAAAGCCCAGAGTTCCGAAGACCGCCAAGGAAAATGCGGCAACACTCAGAATTAGATAAGCGCTGATCCGAGCTTTCATGGTCGGCAGCCGGTTTCGGATGAAAAGGAGCGCCACGAGCGGCGCAAGACAAGGAGTCTGCCGTCCTGTGGACTCACTCCCTTTCTAGTATTCGGCCGCACCGTCGGAGCGGGAATATCCCGCCGGGCGGCGGTCCCCCGCCCTCCTGGGCAGTGGCGGTCAGAAGCCGAATCACCTCTTCGGCCGCGCGGCCCACCGCCAGAAGCATCGGCTCCGATAGCCCGGGCCCGACCTCCTTGAGCTCAGCGCCGATCTGAGCGGCGAGGATGGTGACCCGGACGTCACAGCCCTCCTGAATCTCCTTGAGCAGGTTCGTGGTGGGGAACTGGTGAAAGGAATAGTCGGCGATCTTCTTCTCGGGTATCTCTTCCACCGAGATCTCGAACACTTCCCCGGGTTCGTGGCCGGGCAGGTCCACGGCATCGAGCACGATGATGTGCTCGGGCCGTTTGTCGAGCAGCGCGAGGTCGAACAGGATGCCCCGAACGCTCGTTCCGACGTCCTCGGCGTGGGCGTGCCCCGGCAGATCGCCCCGCCCCAATTCCTCGACCACCGCCGGCCCAAAGCCGTCGTCACCCAGCAACACGTTGCCGCAGCCAAGAATCAGGACCTTCTTGCTCTCGATCTCCCTGAACATATTCCGTCCTGTCGCGGAAGGCTCCGACCTGCGAGGGCCCCTGCAGGAACTTCATCGGTCACCGAATCTAGAAGTTGCGCAGTCTCTCGATCTCTCCTCCACTGTTGTCCACGATGCTGATCTCGAGATCCATGCCGCCATCCAGGCGGTGGGTCGCACAGCTCAGTCACGGATCGTAGGCGCGTATCGCCATCTCCACCCGATTGAGTATCCCCTGATCGTAGTTGCCTTCCTTGATCAGATCGGAGGCAGCCTGCCGGATGGACATGTTGATCGGCGCCTGGTTGTGGGTGGTGCCGACAATCAGGTTGGCTTTTGTGATCAACCCCTCGTCGTCACCCTCGTAGTGGTGGATCAAGGTGCCGCGCGGCGCCTCGACACAACCCACTCCCTCACCGGCCTTGATCTCGACTTCGGCACGGATCTCTCGGCCGGTGATTTCAGGATCCTCGAGAAGCTCGATCGCCCGCTCGCAGTTCGCAACCAGCTCGATCAGGCGCGCCCAGTGGTACAGCAACGTGAGCTGCGCGGGACGGCCGAACTGCGCCCGGAACTCCTCGAGCTCTTTCTCGGCCTCCGGCGTGCCGATCCGGTCACAGACATTGATCCGGGAGAGGGCGTTGCTGCGGTAGATCCCTTGCGGGTCGTCCAGGTCCATCGAGAACCGACCATCCGCCCACTTCCTGGCAAACGGCATTTTGGCGTAGCTCCAGGGCTCGATGTGCTCGGCGATGTGGTCGGTGTAGTCCCCGTACGGAAAATCGTCGTAGGTCCCGTCCGGCTTCATCAGCCGGATCTTGCCGTCGTAGATGTCGTGCGTCCCGTCTTCGGTCACTGTTCCGATGAAGCCGGTCTTGATCACACCAAGGCTCTTCACCGCATCGAGGTACTTCGGGAAGACCTCCGTTCTGGCATAGTCGATGGAGAACTTGGCGAACTCCAGCTGTTCCCGGGTCTCCGTCAGGAACTCCTGACGCTCCTCCTCGAGAAGCGGCCGCGAGAACCCACCCACGACCGCCGCGACCGGGTGGATGACTTTGCCGAGCCACTTCTCCAGCAGCATCGCCCCGCGGTAGCGATGGTGCACCACCTTCTTGGCCAGCTCGGGCGCCTCTCTGGCGATGCCGATGACATTGCGTACGGATGGATCGGCATCCGGCCCCAGCACGAAATCCGGCGCCGCCAGAAAATAGAAGTGCAACAGCTTGTCCGGGATCCAGGCGAGGTTCTGCGCCAGCCGTCGGAGCTTGGTCGCCGTCGGCGGCGGTTCGACCCCGAACACCCGATCGGCGGCCTTGACCGAAGCCAGATGGTGGTTCCACGGACAGATGCCGCATATCCGGTTGACGATCCGCGGCATCTCCTCGACCGGCCGCCCTTCGCAGAACTTCTCGAAGCCGCGCAAGGCCATGACATGGAAGCGGGCGTCG
>CAMYJM010000454.1 GCA_947258635.1 uncultured Acidimicrobiaceae bacterium | reverse complement strand
TATTCGGACGGGAGCGGGCAACGCCGGCGACGATGCAGGCAACCCGGATGGGAATGCGGTCGCACGCTCGACTGGTCGAAGTGATCGAAAGCGGCGACGCCGCCCACGCCGAGGCACTCTGGCGCAAACACCTCGCCGAGGCCGGCAAGTACCTGGTCAGCGACGCTGCCGCGGCAACTTCCGTGATCGACGTCCTCGACTGATCCCGAATCGATCGCCTCAGTCGCTGGCCCCATCTCCGCGGACTGCGCTTGGATCTTCGCGAAGTGTTGCAATAGGTAAAATCATATAGGTACTATTTCGCCCGGCAGACCATGGAATCGTTAGTTTCCCTGGGCGGCGCCAAGGCGGGGGCAACCGGAATCGGGACGCCACCCACGGGATTTGGGAGCAAAGAGGACGTCATGGCGATTGAACTGGGTATCGAGGGACGAATCGCGGCAATCAGCGGTGGCAGCGAAGGACTGGGCAAGGCGATTGCTCGGCGGCTTGCGGCCGAAGGAGCCCGCGTCGCCATCTGCGCCCGCCGACTCGATGTACTCGAACGCACCGCCAATGAGATCAGGCAGGCGACAGGTGGCGACGTGCTCTCGATCGCCGCAGACATGAGTTCCGCCGAGGACACCGAACGGTTCATGCGTGACACCGTCGATCATTTCGGCGGCATCGATATTCTCGTCAACAACGCGGGCACACATGCCGCATCTCCTTTCGAGGAGATTGACGACGAGCTCTGGGCCTACGACTTCAATCAGAAGTTCTTTTCGGCCGTACGCTGCACGCGGATGGCAATCCCCGTCATGCGCGAACGGGGCGGCGGCCGGATCATCAACATCACCCATGTCACCGCCAAGGCGCCCCGCCCCGAATCGCTGCCGACGGTCGCCAGTAGAGCGGCCGCGATGGCCATGACGAAGACCTTGGCGCGCGAGTTCGCTGCCGACAACATCCTGGTCAACACGGTCTGTCTGGGCGCAGTGAAGACTGCCCAATGGGAGAAGCGGCGGCTCGAACAGGCGCCGGATATGCCGGTGGACGATTGGTATGAGCAGCTCTCGGCGAGCCGGGGTATCCCGCTCGGCCGCTTCGGCGATGCGGACGAGGCGGCCGACCTCGTCGCCTACCTCGTATCGGAGCGGGCCAACTACATCACCGGAACCGCCATCAACTTCGACGGCGGATCCTCATGGACTTTGTGACACAGCGGAATCGGACTTGAACATGAACGACGTGAGCGGAGCCGAACTCGCCATCCGGGCGCTGCGCGCCCACGGGGTCGACACGATCTTCACACTCGTCGGAGACCATACGCTGCCGTTGTGCGACCTGGCGATTGACAATGGGATCCGATTCATCGACACCCGTCATGAATCGGCGGCCGTTCACATGGCCGATGCATGGAGCCGTGCCACCGGGCGCCCCGGCGTCGTCCTCGTTGCCGGCGGACCCGGACACGCCAACTCACTGGCAGGTCTGGCGGTTGCCTCACGCCAGGAAGTACCACTGATTCACATCAGCGGTCGGCCCGCTCTGGCCTATGAGGGCATGGACGCCCTCCAAGAACTCGACCAGATCGAGACCGCGGCGCCACTGAGTAAGCGTGCCGAGATGGTTCGCAATCCCGCTGCGGTCCCGGAGGCCATTCACGCCGCCTTCCGCACCGCGACGAGTGGGCGGCCCGGCCCGGCCCACATAACCATCCCGCTCGATGTTCAAGAGGCTTTGGTCGACTCGGATCTCGCCGCACCGACAGCCGCCCCGGGAACGAGCGTCACCGACGGGTCCGGCGCGAGCGAGGCCTCGCTGGAAAGCCTCCTCGAGATCCTGAGAACCGCAGCGAGACCCGCCATCATCGCCGGGGCTGCCGCCGCTTTCGGCGTCGACTCCTCGGCGCTGCTGCAGTTGATCGAGTCGACCGGGATCCCCTTGTTCACCGTGGAGACTGCCCGCGGGTTGGTCACCGACGAGCACTCGCTCTGCCTCGGCTACGCCGACCCGGCACTGAATCACGCCGCCCGCCTGATCGGCGAAGCAGACGTTCTCCTACTGCTAGGGAAGAAGTTCGATTTCCGACTCGCCTACGGTCGCCCTCCTCGAGTTGGCCGCGCTACGAGGATTGTCCAGATCGACCCCGATCCGAATCAGATTGGGCGGCATCGCGCCGTTGAGATCGGGATCACTGCCGATATCGGCACTGTCGTGAGCCAGATGGCGGCGGCCGCGCCGCAGCTCGACTGGCCCGATCACGAGGACTGGGTCCTTCGGCTGAGAAACTCGCGACGTCACCAACTCCGGGGACTGGCCGACCTCGCCGCCGACGAGGGCCTCCCCCTCCACCCCATGACGGTGGTGGAGGCCGTCAAGCCGTTCCTGGTGGATACGGACTTCTTGATCTTCGACACCGGGGATTACGTTCAATGGGGTCGCAGCTACCTGGAAGCCCGCATGCCGGGCCTCTGGCTCCGGCTAGGACCTCTGGGACATCTCGGTGCCGGCCTCCCATTGGCGTTGGGCTGTCAGGTCGCCGATCCGGGCGCCCGGTCGGTCGTCTTCATTGGTGATGGAGGTGTCGGTTTCTATTTCATGGAGTTCGATACTGCGATTCGCCATGACCTG
>CAMYJM010000453.1 GCA_947258635.1 uncultured Acidimicrobiaceae bacterium | reverse complement strand
CGAGCACTCCCTCGTGCGAGCGGCCGCTCGAGTCGGCTAGACCTCGAGCAGCTCCTCTTCTTTGTGCCCGAGCAGTTCATCGAGCTTGTGTACCGATGCGTCGGTCAGCTCCTGAAGCTCCTTCTCGCCGCGCCGGATGTCATCCTCCGAGATCTCGCCCTCGAGCGCCTCCATGTCGTCTTTGATGTGGCGCCGCACGTTGCGGATCGCGATCCGGCCCTCTTCGGCGATGTGGCGAACCATCCGGATCAGATCGCGGCGCCGCTCTTCGGTCAGAGCGGGAAAGGCAAGGCGGATGATGTTTCCGTCGTTGGAGGGATTGAGGCCCAAGTCGGCTTCGTGGATCGCCCGCTCGATGGCGGGGATCGACGCCTTGTCATATGGTTGGACGACGAGCATGCGGGCTTCCGGTACCGAGAATCCGGCGATCTGTTGCAGAGGCGTCGTGGTGCCGTAGTAGTCGACGGCAATGCGGCTCAGGATGCCCGGGTTGGCTCGTCCGGTGCGCACCATCGAGAACTCCACCGCGGTGTGGTCGACGGCCTGAGCCATCTTGCCTTCGGCTTCTTCAAGAAGTTCTTAGATCACGGCACCACCTCAATGAACGAGCGTGCCCACCTTTTCGCCCCGGATCGCAGCTGCGATGTTTCCGGGAACGGTCATGTTGAACACGCGAATCGGAATCTCGTTGTCCATGCACATGGTAATGGCAGTGGTGTCCATCACCCGAAGTCGCTTTTCGATGACCTCCATGTAGGTGAGAACGTCGTACATGGTGGCGTCCGCATTGGCGTCCGGATCAGAGTCGAAGACGCCATCGACCTTCGTGCCCTTGAGGACGGCGCCCGCCCCCAGTTCGGCCGCCCGCAGCGCCGCGGTGGTGTCGGTGGTGAAGAACGGGTTCCCGGTCCCCCCGGCAAGAATCACGATGCGGCCCTTCTCGAGATGGCGCAGCGCGCGCAACCGCAGATAGGGCTCGGCGACCTGCTGGATCGTGATTGCGGTCTGCACCCGAGCTTCGACCCCGGCTTGCTCGAGGCCGTCGCGCAGCGCCAGCGCGTTGATGACGGTCGCCAGCATGCCCATGTAGTCGGCATTGGCCCGGTCCATGCCGGCGGCGGCTGAAGACAGCCCACGGAAGATGTTGCCGCCGCCCACCACGATGGCCACCTGGTGGCCATCGGACTGGACCTCGCAGATCTCCTCGGCCACTGCCTGCACGGTGGCCGGATCGATGCCGTAGGTCAACACCGGATCGGCGAAAGCTTCACCCGACAGCTTGAGGACTACGCGGCTGGTCACGAGGCGTCGAGCCCCTCGCCAACCGCGAGGCGGCTGAACCGGTTCACCGAGATGTTCTCCCCCATGGTCGCCGCCATCTGGCCGACCATCTCACCCACGGTGCCGTCGAACTTCTCGCTGCGGACGAATGTCTGTTCCATGAGCACGTTGTCCTCGAGAAACGATCGAAGCCTGCCTTCGACGATCTTATCGATGATCTGATCCGGCTTGCCCTCGTTGCGGGCCGCCGCCGCGATGAGTTCTTTCTCCTTCTCCATGACGGCCGGCGGAACGTCCTCCGTCTTCACCCACTGCGGACGTGAAGCCGCCACGTGCATGGCGAGGTCGTTCGCCATCTCCTGGAACGCCTCTGACTTGGCAACGAAGTCGGTCTCCGATGCCAACTCAACCAACACGCCGATCGTGGGACGGCCCGCCTGGTGATGCATGTAGACGCCGATGGCGCCCTCGGTCTGAGCCCGGTCCGTCCGCTTGGCGGCCGCGGCCAGACCCTTTTCCCGCAGCAGGTCCTTCGCCTTCGCGGGGTCGCCTCCCGTCTCTTCGAGGGCACGCTTGGTGTCCATCATCCCGGCGCCCGTTGCCAGTCGCAGCGCCTGCACGTCCTTTGCTGTGAAATCAGCCACAGTCACTCCTTCGAAATCGTCGGCGGCTAGGAGGCAGGGGCCTCCACGGCGGGGGCCACTACGTCGGGCGCTGCTGCCTCCCGCGCCTCTGCCTCCCGCGCCTCGGCAGCCGACGCCTTTTCCTTACGAGCCGCCTCGTACAACTCGCGGCCCTCTTTGGCCGCGGCCGCGATCGTGCCTGCCAGCAAGTGGGCCGCCCGGATGGCGTCGTCATTGCCAGGAATCACGAGGTTGACGTTGTCGGGGTTGCAGTTCGTGTCGACGATGGCGATGATCGGAATGTCGAGGCGACTGGCCTCGGCAACCGCGATGTGCTCGTTGTTGACGTCGATGATGAACACCGCGTCCGGGGGCCGGCTCATGGCCCGCACTCCGCCGAGCACCGTCTGCAGCTTCTCGAGCTCGCGTCGCAGACGGAGTCGCTCTTTCTTCGGCAGCGATTCCATCTCGCCGGAAGACTCCATCTGCTCGAGCTCGAGCATGTAGCGGATGCGCTTGTTTATGGTCTGGAAGTTGGTGAGCATCCCGCCCAGCCAACGATGGTTGACGTAGGGCATGCCGGCTGCGTCGGCGGCATCCTGGACGGCCGCCTGCGCCTGCTTCTTGGCTCCAACGAAAAGCACCGTGCCGCCGTCGGCGGTGACGTCCTTGATGAAGTTGTAAGCCTCGTCGGCCGCCGCCAGCGTCTGCCTCAGGA
>CAMYJM010000452.1:2680-5205 GCA_947258635.1 uncultured Acidimicrobiaceae bacterium | reverse complement strand
GAAGCCCGGATAGGCGTCGACAAACGCCTCAACGACGGCCGAGCACGTGGCCCGATAGGGATCGCTCATTGGGCCAGCCTACGAGCCACGGCGGGATTACCGAGCGCAGCGCTGTCATCTCGATAGAGTCCCCTCTACAAGAACGGAAGGTTGTTGACATGCGGAAGATGTGGCCGATTCTTGCCGCGCTAGTGGTGCTCACGTCGGCCTGCCGGCTCGAGACCAATGTCTCTATTGCGGTGAACGAAGACGGTTCGGGCACGTTCACTGCGGAGCTCGGCCTGGATGAGGAGATGCGGGAGGCCCTCGAGGGCTTTGGGGGCAGCGACGAGTTGTTGTCGGGACTCGAGCTCGGCGATGGGACTCCGACCGAGACTCGCACCGAAGGTGACATGACGTACATCTCGTCCACGCAATCGTTCACCGACACCGCGGATCTGCAGAGGGTGATCGACGCCAACCAGGAGCAGGCCTCCTTCGAGGACTTCCAGCTCGAGGTCGACGAGGACGGGGCGCGGATCGTTGCCAAGACCGGCCCATTGGCGGGCGAGGACGGCGCCACTGACGAGCTACCTTTCGATCTGAGTGCGCTCAGCGATGACTTCTTCTCCGCGAACATCTTCGTCACCCTCCCCGGCACCCTGAAACGAGAGAACGCCGATGAGGTGATGGGCGATGGTCGCCTGCGCTGGGCCATCTCCGTAACGGAACCGATCGACATCGAGGCGGAGACTTCTTTCGGCAACGGCGGAGTGCCGTGGCTTCCCATCGGCATCGTCGCAGTAGCAATCCTCGGCGTTGGCGCATTTGCGGCGACTCGGAGGAAAGGCGATGCCGCCAAGGAGGCACTGCGCTCGACCCAGGTGCCGCCACCACCCCTCGACTTCACCCCGACAGCGGGAACAGAAGGCGTCCAATCCGATCTGCCCCCGGAGTTGCCGCCGCAGTAACCGGCGGATGCGATCGCTCAATCAGCCGGCGAACACGACGACAACCAGCAAACCCAATGGTCCCCGCACTGCTGCGGTGCCGAGTCGCCGGAATGCCGAGTTGGCGAGGTCGGCTTGGCCGAATCGGTCGGCGAGGATGATCTCGTGGGCCGAGCGTGCCGACGGCGCCAAGGCCACCGCCTCTCCCGAGACGACCACGGGAACTCCGGCGGCGGCGAGCCGAGCGCGGATTCTTCCCTGCCCGGCATTGTGGCTGAGGCGCCCCAACTCGTAGAGCGCCAGAGCGTGTTGGCGCGCCACCTCGTCGAGCACCTCGGAGCGCGCCATCGGGTCGACGCCCAGGTCCACGCGGGAACGGTTGATCAGGTCGGCCAGCCTGTTGGCGGCCTTCGCCCGGACCCGCACATCGCCGGCAGGGGTGGGCTCGAGCTCGATGCGGCCCCGGGCGGGAGCCACCGCGCGATGCTCACCGGTCACCGACTGCAGTTTGAGCGCCTCGGCCATGACGCGATCGAAGGAGATGAGCCCGAGCAGCTTCTGGGGCCACGAGTCGGCGTCGGTCATGGAACCGATCAAGCTCGAGTCCTGGAGAGCCCCCGCCGGGCCACTGGGCAGCGGGAGCAGGGTGAGCACCGACACAACGAGCGTGGCCGCCAGCACGGCCGCCAGGCCGGAGAAGGCGGCACCGCCCAACCGGTTGGCGGTGGTGAGCCCGGGAAGCGCTCGAACTCCCTTGTGCATCACCCAGCCGAGTACGGCACCTCCGACCGACACCAGCAGGAAGACCATGATCCCCCCGACGATGCGGGCGGCGTCTTCGCCGGCGCCCGTCAGGGCCATCACGATTGCGCCCATCGGACCGGCCAGGCGGAACGCCAGGAAAGTGCCGGCGAAGATCACGCCGAGACCGATGGCTTCACGAACCAGGCCGCGCATCCAACCGCGTATCAGTAGCAGGGCGAGGCCCGCGCCGAGGACAAAGTCGATCATGCGGCCCTAAGTGTTGTCGCGATCCTGATCTATGGGGCCTTCAAGAGGGCCGCCCGTCGGGGAACCGTCCGACTCGGGTGCGGAGGCATCATCCGCCGCGTCCCCGTTGAGGAGGCCGTCGCGCCTCATCTTCTTGAGCAACGTGCTCCTCTCATCCGGTTCGATGATGAGCGCATCGCTCGCCTCCTCCCACGACTGTCCGAGCACCCTGGTTCTCCACAGGTGACCGGCGACGATCTTGACGGAGGCGGCCACCGGTACGGCCAGAAGTACGCCCCAGAGGCCACCGACGGCACCGCCGAGCAGCAGCACCAGGATCACCACCGCCGGATGCAGGCGAACGGTGGCCCGCAGCACCGTTGGGCTGACGAAGTTGTTGTCGATCTGCTGGACGATGAGCGCCACCAATACGGCGAGGAGCCCCTTCGTGACGCCTTCCTGAAAGAGGCCGACGACAAACCCGAGCCCGCCGCCAACCCACGGGCCGACAAAGGGGATGATGTTGAGGAATCCGGCAACCAGGCCAATGATCAGCCAGAACTGCAGATCGATTATCAGAAACCCGACGCTGGTGAGGACGCCGAC